>JAKIZM010000117.1 GCA_022708025.1 Bacteroidota bacterium
CTCATATGAAGAATAAGTATTGTTGAAAATTTATTTCACCCAATTGGTGAATATTTTTTTCTCTAATTTATCCCTTTTTTTGATATTTAAATAGTCCTTTCTGTATTTCTATTTCGGATTTAAGAAAAAGAGAGTTATACAAAAAGAGTTGACTTCGATCGGAATTCAGTCTATTCTTACGACTCCACAAAAATTATCTATTGATACAATAAATAAATATCTTGAACTAAAAGCAAGAGCGATGATTTAATGGAAAACATTGGAATTGAAACTACCCAGAATGTAGATATTAATTATAGGATTGCGAGTTTAGGTGATAGGATAATAGCGCAAATTCTGGATACTTTAATAATTGCCGGCTATCTCATTGCAACTATTCTTTTGTGGATTTATCTGAACAATAATTTTAACAATAGTCCTTTTTACTATCCTACTGCAATAATTATCATTCTTTACTTACCAGTATTTTTATACGATTTTTTATGCGAAGTATTTTTAAATGGTCAGTCAATCGGCAAGAAGATGATGAAGACCAAAGTTGTAAAAATTGACGGAACTCAACCCGGCATTGGCAGTTATTTTTTAAGATGGATTCTCAAACCAATTGATGTTTTTCTTACTTATGGCTCAGTTGGATTGATAACAATGTTGATTAACGGAAAAGGTCAGAGATTAGGTGATCTGGCAGCAAATACTACAGTTATTAAAATAAAGGCTCAGGTTAAGCTTGAAGATATTTTAGTTCCTGAAACAAAAGAAACTTATAATGTTGTTTATCCTCAGGCAAGTGTTTTATCAGATAGTGATATTCAAATAATTAAAGAAGTTCTGAATCATAGAGTTGAGACAAATACATTTGTATATCAAAATCTGATTGATAAAACAAAAGAAAGAATTGCAATGAAAATGGGAGTTGAACCCGATTCAAACGGAATAAGATTTCTAAACACTGTTATTAGGGATTACACTCATCTGAATTCTAATTAAGATTTTTACTTTTCCAGTTTTTAGGTGCAATAACAATTACAAATTCTCCTTTTACAACTTTATCAGGAAAATCAGATAAAATATCTTTAGCATTTCCTCGCCAGGTTTCTTCAAACTTTTTAGTGATCTCTCTGCAAACGACCAAAAATCTTTCAGGTAGAAATTCGTTTAGTTCATTTAAAAGTTTCTCGATTCTATACATTGATTCATATAAAACGATTGTCCGCTCTTCCAAAGCCAATTGTTTAAGCTTTGTTTGACGACCTTTTTTTTGAGGCAGGAATCCTTCAAATACAAATGAATCAGTTGGTAAGCCGCTCATACTTAGAGCTGCCAAAAGCGCAGAAGGACCTGGAATTGGCACTATCTCAATATCATTTTCAATGCAAGCTGAAACTAACCTTACTCCCGGATCAGATATTAAAGGTGTGCCTGCATCAGAAATTAAAGCAGCAGCTTGATTTGAATTTAGTCTTGTAATTATTGATTGGATTTTTTTTGTTTCATTTACAGCGTTTAATGAAATAAGCTCTTTTTTTATTCCAAAATGATTAAGAAGATTTGCTGATACTCTTGTGTCTTCACATAAAATAAAATCAACTTCCTTAAGAACTTCTAATGCTCTTAAAGTAATATCTTTTAAATTGCCAATCGGAGTGCTAACAATATATAATTTCATATGCTAAATTACTTTAAAACAGCAACGGCTCCAACCAAGGAGCCGTGCCGTGCAAGTAGTTTTTATAATATATTAATTATTGGACATCATTAACTTCAGAACTTTTTTGATAATATTCAAGCCCTGATCTATTTCATCTTTTGTTACTGTAAGCGGTGGTCTGAATCTTATAGATTTTTCGCCGCAACCAAGAATTATTAATTTTTCAGAATAACACAAACTTCTGAATTGATCTCTTAATTTCGGAGAGGGAAGATCAAATGAGCACATTAAACCTAAACCTCTTACATTAGAAATTAGTTGTGGATTATCATTTTGAATTTTCGTCAATTCGTTTTTCAGATGTTCACCGACAACTCTTGCATTTTCAACAAGATTATCCTTTTTAATCACATCAAGAATAAATTTTGCTCTGACCATATCTGTTAGATTTGCTCCCCAGGTCGAATTAATTCTGCTTGAAACTTTGAAAACGTGATCGTCAATATCATCAATACGATCTGAAACCATAATTCCGCACACCTGTGCTTTTTTACCAAAGGCTATGATATCTGGTTTTACATAATGTTCGTATGCCCAGAATTTTCCTGTCAAACCAAAACCGGTCTGAACTTCATCGAACATTAACAGAATTTCATTTTGATCAGCTATTTGTCTTAACTGTTTAAAAAATTCCGGTCTGAAGAAATTATCTCCGCCTTCACCTTGAATTGGTTCAATAATAATTACTGCAATATCATCAGGATTATCTTTAATAGCCTGCTTGATTTGTTGAATTGCAGCTTCTTCACTTTTAATAATTTCGTTAAGATTGTTTTCTAAAGGAAACTTTATTTTCGGATTATCAATTCTGGGCCAGTTAAATTTTGGGAACAATTTAACTTTGGTCGGATCGGTATTGGTTAATGACATTGTATAACCACTACGACCATGAAAAGCTTCTCTGAAGTGAATTACCTGATGACCTTTTTCTTCTTTATACCCTTTGAGGAAATTTTTTCTAACCTTCCAGTCAAAAGCAACCTTTAAACCATTTTCAACTGCGAGAGCTCCGCCTGAAATGAAAAATAAATATTTCATATAATCAGGTTTAGCTACTTTGGCGAAAGTTTCAACAAAGTCAGCCATATAAGTTGTATAAATATCAGAGTTTGATGGTTTGTTAACTGCAACTTTACCAAGAGTACATTTAACTAAATCGGAATTAAGATAAGGATGATTTAATCCTATTGCTGAAGATGCAAAGAATGTAAAGAAATCATAATATTCATTTCCGGTAACCTGATCAACCAAGGTTATACCATTACTTTTCTCAAGGTCTAATACAATTTCAAAACCATCAGCCAGTATATGTTTACTTAAAACAGAAATTACATCTTTTGCATCTATATCGGGTTTATAAATACCTGAAGCGATTTTATCAGAAATTAAAGAATTCATTTTTGACTCCTTCTTATAGGGTTAAAATTTATTGGAAATTATAATAAAGGAAAAGGAAATAATTAGAATAGATTTTCGAAGCTGGAAACAAAATAGCTTCGTTGAGAGATGTTTAAATATTTTATGGAAATTTTCATAATTAATTAAATTTACGTTCCAATATACATATAATCAGCAAAATTTTTAAATTATTTCCATTCTGCTTTCTCATTTATTTCCTATCTCAAATCCGATATAGGACATAAAAACAAAGATAATTTAACGGACAAATAATTATTTCTTAAAAATTCTTCCTTATGACTGTCTTTATTGAGCTAAATGGGATTGTTCAT
>JAKIZM010000013.1 GCA_022708025.1 Bacteroidota bacterium
ATCTGTATCCTCCCCGATTGACGGAGCTTCGTATCTTTCATCGAAACCATTTATTGCAATTATATCTTTTTTATAAAGTGAAAAGTTGCAGCCGAGAAGTCCACGCACTTTTTTGTTAAATAGTTTTCAATTAATTCATTTGAATTTATATTTGGGGACATGTGTAATTAAGAATTATTAATCCCAAATTTGTCATTAAATAAATCTTTCTAATAAACGTAACTATAAACAATACTGCTAACTTGTTATTAACTTATAAGTTATAATTTAATAAATATGCGGATTTTATAACTTTAGTTAATCTGAAAACTTACATTCGAATCAAGAAAATTTTCTTAATAGTTAATTGATCTATTTACCCTTACGTAATTTTCTCCGTTTTCAAATGACAAATTCGGGTTAATATATTTTTATATTATAAAAATATTTATAAGAAAACTAAAAAATACTTCCTAAGATATTTTTATAATTTGCTTAAAAAAAAATAATCATAAATTTAATTTCTTATCTAAGTCTTTATATTACTCTAATCTCTTTTGTTATAATAAAAATACAACAAAAGATTCTATAAACTAATGTGCCTCATCAGCACATATTCCTGAACAATAACCTAGACAAGTTGTTCTAACAAGCGTATCTGGACAATAACATGGTGTAGAGTCACAATAATGCAACTCTGATTTACAAACTACATCACTGCAATACGGAATCGCATAAGTCTGATTGAGTTGCAAAAAGCCAGCGATAATTAAAATAATTAAAACAAGCAGTAAAAAAA
The DNA here is from genome assembly GCA_022708025.1 of Bacteroidota bacterium. Taxonomy (GTDB): domain Bacteria; phylum Bacteroidota; class Ignavibacteria; order Ignavibacteriales; family Ignavibacteriaceae; genus IGN3. The sequence continues at coordinate 779 of JAKIZM010000013.1, forward strand.
ATCTGAACTTTTTCATAATTACACCTCTTAATTTATTTTGGTTTTTGTTTACTTTGCTCATTCTATAGAGCGATTTAATTTGCTTTTAATTGAATCTAAATTGGATGAATCTAGTTCACCTAACCAAGCTCCTTGTATTATACCATTATTATTAATTAAAATAGTCTGAGGAACATAAAATATTTTGAAATCTTCATCATCATTAATGACTACATTAAAAGGAATATCGTGATATTTTATCCATTTAAGTGTTGTTTCTCTATCACTATTGGATATAGCTATTATTTCACAATAACTTTTGTCATGATACTCAAATAGTGAGAGCCATTTAGATAGATTTTTTTCACAATGTTTGCAATCAGTATTAAAAATAAATAACAAATGATTTTTTTTATATTCATCAAATTTTAATGTATTCATCACATAATTTAAATCTTTAACCCTAATTTGCTTTATAAAATCACCTGGCTTTCTTAATGATTTCTTGTTGTTTAAAGTAATATTATTTATAATATCTTTTAAATTCTTATTTTGTACAATAAGAAAAATATTTTCAAAAACAAGAAATGTAATAATTAATAATACCGCGAGGTGTGAAAGTTTTATTCTTTTTTTCAAAAAATTCATATTAATTAATAACCATAAAACAAATTTTATATAAAATATTAACTAATTTGCAATATCAACGAAACAACAACAGTAAAGTTATAATATTAAAAGCTTTTATTGGATTTCATATTGTCTTTTATTTTCAAATAATATATAAATAATACAAAAACAAATAAACTCAAATCTTTCAATAACAAAAATATATCAGTCTTCCCGGGTAAAAGCGAACCAAAACAATTACAATCTATTATATTTCCTATTAAAATCTGAGGGACTGTTGCTGAAATAAATATTGACAATAAAAATAAAGTTAATAAACTGAAAATTTTTAATTTTATATTTAACAAAAAACATATGGAAATAATAAATTCAGTCACTAAAATAAGTAATCCAAGAATAACTGAAACAGAATAAGAAAAATATTCAAAGTTATAAATAGTTTGGTAAAAATCTTTGAGATCAAATAACTTTGTAATACTTGATATCAAGAAGATTACACCTATTAAAATTCTTAGAAAAGTAATCATTTAATTAATTTAATCTAATCGTTATTAATTATCTTAAATAAATATTTGCTAAAATGCAAGTACTATATTACTTTTTATAAATTAATTCTTATAATTGAATTTTTATGATAAGGATAGTAGATTTATTTAATTAAGTTATCAAATTGAATTATTAGGTACCAATGAAATTAAAGAGAATAGTATTTAAAATTATTTTGTTTTTTATACCTTTAGTTGCTGTTTTTTTAATTGAGCTTATACTCATGACATTTGATTATGGTGAAGATATTAGCTTTGTTTCAACTGTAGAAAAAAACGGTAAAACATATTATACCATAAATCAGTTAGTTGGAGCTAGATATTTTGAAAAAAATCGTTTGTATTATAGGAAAAGTGAACATGACTTTTTCGAAGCAAATAAATCCTATAATACATTAAGAGTATTTTGTTTTGGTGCATCTACAACAGCAGGCTTTCCATACGAATATAATGCTATACCAACTGAATTTTTGAGACAAAGACTTGTATCGGCTTTCCCTACAAATAATATTGAGATAATAAATACAGCAATTGCAGCAACCAATAGTTTTACAGTTGTTGAATTTGAAAAAGAAATGGTTAAGTATAAACCGGACTTGTTTATAATCTATATGGGTCAAAATGAATTTTATGGCGCATATGGTGCAGCTTCAACAATATCAATTGGAAAAACACGATGGTTGATAAAATTAAATCTTTGGCTTCAAAATTTTAGAACATATTACCTAGTAAAGAATATAACCCATTCAATATTAAATTTATTTATAACTAATCAAAGTGATGAAGAAATTAAGGAGAATGATGATACATTAATGGAATATATGATTAAATCAGGTGCGATTAGATATAATGACAAAGATTACATCAGTGCGAAAGAAAATTTTATCAAAAATTACACAGAAGCAATTGAAATAGCTAAAGAGAACAATATTCCGATTATAATTTCAACTCTAGTTACAAACGAAAAGGACCTTTCTCCTTTCGTATCTTTACCCCCCCCCCCGTACAAAACATTTGAGAAAAAAGATCAAGATATATTCAATTTAAACTATAATAAAGCATTAGAATTAAAAAGAAATGGAGATTTTAAAAACGCTATTAATTATTTCAATAAATCTAATTCTGTTGATTCAACCTACGCAAATGCTCATTACGAAATAGCCAAATGTTATTATGAACTTGGTGATTATAAAAATTCAAAACAGCATTTTCTATATGCAAACGACTATGACGGTTTAAGATTCAGAGCACCTTCAGAGTATAATACTATAATTAGAAATTTATCTTACTCGTACAATGTGCCTCTTTCTGATGTTTACAATTTGTTTAGTCAAAATTCACCTAATGGCATAATAGGAAACGAACTAATAATTGATCATCTCCATCCAAATGTAAGAGGTTACTTCCTTATGGCTAAATCCTGGTTTGACACGATTATTCAGAGAAATGTTTTTAAGGTTAAACCAAAAATTTTATCTAATCCCGATAGTACTTTCTGGTATAATGCTCCAATTACATCCCTTGACAGTACAATTGGAAAACTGAAAATTTTAGAACTAAAGAACAAACCACCTTTTAAAAAGCATGGCTCAAAATTTAGTTTCACGCCAAAGAATATTGTTGAGCAAACAGCATATAACTTAACTATTAAACATACAATTTCATGGGGACAAGCACATCTAAACCTTGCAAATGAATATTTACAAAAGAATGAATACGAGAAAGCCATTAGAGAATTTAAAGCAATATTAAGCATAGATGAAAATATTCCAAATATTCTTATTGATTTAGCTAACGTATATTTTGAAATTAAAGATTTTCATAATTCTGAGAAATACTATATTAAGGCTAATTCTATGATAGATGACAATCGATTGAAATACAAATTAGGTCTAGTAGAATTAAAATTAAACAAATTATCACTGGCAATAGATCTTCTACAGGAAAGCATTTCTGATTACTCAAATAATGAATTATCGTCTGCAGAATTATTAGATGCGAAATATCAACTAGCGTTAGCTTATCATAAAATTAATCAGAATGAAATTTCTATCGAGATACTTAAAGATCTTTTGAAGAACAATCCTAAATATTCTTCTGCTTTAAGTCTGTTAGAAGAAATCAAAAAACGTTAATATTTCTTATAATTTTTATAACCTAATTATGCCATTTTGAGTGTAGGCTAATTTTGCTTTTTTAACTTCTTCAAACAGATCAATATTTATTTGAAGGCGTTCCTGAAGATTGTGATAAAGATGATATTGAACAGCAATATGATTCAGAGATTTTACTTTTACTCCGTTTAATTCTAATCTGAATTGCACATCTGTATCCTCCCCGATTGACGGAGCTTCGTATCTTTCATCGAAACCATTTATTGCAATTATATCTTTTTTATAAAGTGAAAAGTTGCAGCCGAGAAGTCCACGCACTTTTTTATTAAAGTATTTTCTTAACAATTTATTCTTAAAGTAAAAACCTTTTTCAACATAGTTTGATTTGCCAAGCACTGCATCTTCAAGCATTAAAAGATTGTTTGTTTCCAGGAATCCTTCTTTGATTTTATCTTCAGTTAGTAAATCAGTTATCTTTTGGGACAGGTTTACTCTTCTGCCTGTGCAAACAGTATTTTCTGAACTTTCGTTAAGATGTTCTTCAACAAATTTAGAGTGAGGGACACAGTCGGCATCAATAAAAATTAAATAACCGGATTCAGAGGCAAGTATTCCCTGGTTAAGAATTTTATTTTTTCTAAATCCGTTATCAGAATGCCAAATATGTTTAATACGAAAAGAATAATCTGAAGTGATGGTTTCTACTTCTTTAACAATTTCTTCTCTTGAGCCATCATCAGCAATAATAAATTCAAAATCTTTCTCGGTCTGTCTTTCAAATCCTGCAAGAACAAGTTTCAAATAATTTATATTGTTATAAAATGCCGCAATAACGGAAGTCTTATTCATTTTCGTTCAAGTCTTCCTGAATTTTTTTCTTGATCTTTTTCTTTTCCTTATCTCTGTCATAAGCCTTTGGATCTTTCTGCACCTTTGGCGGTTTTTGTGCAACTGGGATACGGATCTTTTTCTTTTTTATTTTAGCTTTTGATTTCATTAGCCTCACCCAGACCCTCTCCTAAGGAGAGGACTTAATTAAACTATTTATCAAAATTATAATAAAATTTTTCAATTGTTGAAACTCCGAAGGTTAATTTGTTTAACCTTTTTAACTTTAATTTTAATTAACAAACCTTCGAGGTTTTTTGTTTTACATATTCTTTTCAAAAAGAGTAATCAAGAATTATTGAAACCTCGAAGGTTTATTTATTTTAATCTTTTTAACTTTAATTTCTTACTAACAAACCTTAGAGATTTTCTGCTTTACAATTCTTTTCAAGAAGAGTAAGCAACAATTATTGAAACCTCGAAGGTGCATTTATTTAATCTTTTTAACTTTAATTTCTTACTAACAAACCTTAGAGATTTTCTGTTTTACAAATTCTTTTCAAGAAGAGTAATCTGCAATTATTGAAACCTCGAAGGTTTATTTGTTTTATCTTTTTACTCTAATTTTTACTAACAAACCTTCGAGGTTTTTTGTTTTACAAATTCCTTTCAAGAAGAGTGATCAACAATTGTTGAAACCTCGAAGATTTTCATTTATTTAAAGGCTTTAAAATATTGCATAAATAAACGGTGCTAATGCAGAACCCTGTGTAAGAATAATTAGTCCGCCAAGTAATATTAAAAATAAAATTATCGGCAGAAGCCACCATTTTTTTCTAACTTTCAAAAAATCCCAAAGCTCAGATAGTATTGATAGTTTGTTCATTTGATTACTGATATTTATTTAACAATTTCTTTTATCTATGAATATTACTTAAAAAAGTTCGAATGATTACAACAGTGTATAACTGCATGATTGCATGGTTGCATGCAGTCATACATCCATGCAATCATGCATCCTTGCATCCATACAATCATACATTTCCACACTTAAAATTGTCTTTCATAATCAATTTTATTTTTTACTGGTTCTCTTTTTTCCCAATAAGTATCAACTGTTTTGTCAAATCCAAGCGGCATAAATTTCTTTCCGAATATCCTTGCAATAAATCCTATCGGAGTAAGAATAATATAAAACAATAATGTTAATATAACTCTTGACATCACCAATCCCATTACCAACGCAAGCATCATCCAGAGCTTATGAAAAGGGCGTAAAACCGGAATTGCAATAAAGGAAAGAATAACAAACAATCCGCCGACAATTGAAAAATAAGTAAATGATGTTTTGCCCAAATACCATAAAAGCAACGAGATAAGAATCAGCACTATCCCAACTGTGATTCCTGTTTTCTTTACTGCTTCATCTGAACTGTCAATATGTTTTAATTCTTCTAACATTTTTATAATCTATAGTTCTTAAATTATTGAAACTCCCAAGGTTCATTTGTTTAATCTTCTTACTTTAATTTCTTACCAACAAACCTTCGAGGTTTTTTTGTTTGCAAATTCTGTTCAAGAAGAGTGATCAATAATTATTGAAACCCCGAAGGTTCTTTTATTTAATCTTTTTAATCCAATACAAATTCTTTTTTCCAGTCAGTATCTTTTTCAATTGGTTTTTGATCTTCCTTTTTCAAAATATAATTACCAAGCACAAGATAATCCATATTAGTCCGCATAAAACATTTATATGCATCTTCCGGCGTGCAGACAATCGGTTCACCTCTTATATTAAATGAAGTATTGATAATTACAGCACAGCCTGTTTTTTCTTCAAACTTTGAGATCAGTTTATGATAGCGGGGATTTGTTTCCTTATGAACCGTCTGCAGTCTTGCAGAATAATCTACGTGTGTAACTGCGGGAATATCAGAACGAACTACATTTAATTTATCTATTCCCCATTTGCTTTGGTCTTCATCAGTCATTGGGATTCTGCGTTCCTTTTTTACATCAGCGGTGAGCAGCATATAAGGACTTTCTTTTTCAATCTCAAAATAATCGTTTACTTTTTCATAAAGCACCGAAGGAGCAAATGGTCTGAAGCCTTCTCTGAATTTTATTTTTATATTCATCGTTGCCTGCATTTTGGGAGAGCGTGCATCACCGATTATTGTCCTTGATCCCAAAGCACGCGGACCAAATTCCATTTTACCATTAAACCAGCCGATTACTTTTTCAGAGTTGATAAGATTTGCAACATTTTCAATGAGTTCATCATCATTATATTTCTTTGCAGATAGATTGAATGACTGTATGAATGAATGAATATCATTTTCATCAAACTTTGGTCCTAAGTATGAACCTTTTTGTGAATCGGTTTTTTCATCTGTATTTCTCGGATTATTTTGATATTTATACCAGCCAATAAGTGCTGCACCAAGCGCTCCGCCAGCATCTCCTGCTGCAGGCTGAATCCATATATTTTCAAAAGGACCTTCACGAAGCAGTCTGCCGTTTGCAACACAATTAAGTGCAACTCCCCCAGCAAGACACAAATTTTTTAATTTAGTTTCTTTATAAACGTGTCTGCCTATCTTTAGAACAATTTCTTCAGTTACTTCCTGCAGTGATCTAGCAATATCCATTTCCTTTTGAGTAAGATTTGTTTCAGGAACACGCGGAGGACCTCCGAAAAGTTTATTAAACTTTTTGTTTGTCATTGTTAATCCCTGGCAGTAATTAAAGTAATCCATATTCATACGGAAGGAACCATCTTCTTTAACATCTATTAAATGATCATAGATCAGTTTTTTATATTTTGGTTCGCCGTATGGAGCTAATCCCATTACTTTATACTCGCCTGAGTTTACTTTAAATCCGGTGTAATAAGTTAAAGCCGAATAAAGCAATCCAAGTGAATGAGGAAATTTTATATCAGCAAAAAGCTGAAAATCATTTCCATCACCGATACCATAACTTGTTGTTGTCCATTCGCCAACTCCATCCATCGTTAAGATAGCAGCTTTGTAAAAAGGTGAAGGATAAAAAGCAGAAGCTGCGTGAGACTCGTGATGCTCGGGGAAGATAACCTTACCTGTGTAACCGAGTTTATCTTTTATCATTTCCTTCATCCACAATTTTTCTTTAATCCACAGAGGCATTGCTTTGATAAAAGATTTTATTCCAACCGGAGCAAAGGTAAGATATGTTTCAAGCAGGCGTTCAAATTTCAGAAATGGTTTATCATAAAATGCAACTAGATCAATCTGCTCAGCTTTTATTCCTGCATCTTTAAGGCAGAATTCAATTGCTTTCTGCGGAAAATTATGATCGTGTTTTTTTCTTGTAAATCTCTCTTCCTGAGCAGCAGAAAGTATGTCACCATCTTTTACAAGACAAGCAGCACTATCGTGATAAAATGCAGATATACCGAGTATGAACATACTATTTAATTACTGTAATTTTATTGAATAACATCCGTTTTATCTTTCCAGTCCTGAACCCATTCCATATTCATATTTAAGAGTGGAACAGCAAGAATTCGTCCGCCAAATCCAAGATAATTATAAGCAATCGATTGTAGTGATGATACCTGAATATTGTTCAAAGCATCCGGAAATATTTTAAGATCATATTTAACCGCAAGGTTTGAAATAAAATTATTATAAGCTTTATGCTGCTTTAAATATCCAAGCTCACGCCTCAATTCTTCATTAGCAGCTAAACTGATTTTAACTGAATCTTCTTTAACATCAATCAATTTAAATATCAGAAACTTATTTCCGACAGAAACGGGACCATATATTTCACCAATTTTCATCTGATCTGCTATCCTTCCGATTTCTCTATTTTCAGTTACGGAAAAATAACCTGATTCAATTTCATAATTATCAGTTGAATTTAATGAAGAATAATATTCTGCTATTTCCCTGAAATCTTTTCCGGATTCTACTTCAGCAAGAATTTTTTCCATAGTTTCAAGACTCTCAGAAAATATCTGAATGATATTAACTTTTTTTGTTCTGAAATTTTTATTGTTTTGCAAATATGCTTGTAATTCCTGATCAGTAATATTTGCGGAATCTATAAAATCCGAAGCAACAAGCTGCATATAGTAATTATCTTTCCACATTTGTATTTGTTCCTTAACCTCATCAGAGTTTTGCAGTCCTAATCTGTAACCTTCATCAGCAAGCATTTTGTATTCAGTAAATTTTCTAAGCTTATTGCTTAATGCATTAAAAATATAACTGTTAATAATTCTATCTACTGAAAGAATATCAAATCTTAAAAATGATATTAAATTACCAACTGAATATTTTTTATAACCCATATCAACTATAGTAAGATTCAGAGTATCAGAACCAAGTCTCTTTTTTATATCGGGTATATCAAAAATTGAAAGCGAATAAGGCGTTGATGATTTTTCTTTTGAGTATCTGCTAATCAGGACAGAAAATATTTCTGAAGAAATAATTCTAAGTAATTTTGAATTGACCCGCATTTCCTTATCTCTGAAAAATTCTTTTGTATAGATATTGTAATATTCAGATTCGGCTCTTTCTATCGCTATCCTTTCAGAATTTTTATAATCATTCTCCCAGCCTTTGGATTTATAAAGAACCGGATTATATCTTCTTAAAATCTTAAATATATACCAGCCGTCATCCATACGAATCGGATTTGATACTGAACCGTCAGGAAGAGGAAATAACTGATCTTCTATTGATCTGTCTAATTCACCGACCGATACAACTAACGAATCATTCCTGTCGGTTTTTAATTCTGAATACAGGCTGTCAAAAGAAACGCCAAGTTTTATCAGGTTGTGAATATTTTTTATCTCTTCTTCATTATCAGAATAGATATAGATCATCTGCACATTGTTTGCATTTGCAAGATAAAATGATAACAGAGAATCAGCTTTCGATCTTGCCCTTTCTCTGATAACCTTTTTATAAAGAGCATCACGCACAAACATTTCTTCAAAGTATTCCAACGATTCTTTTACTGAGGCAGAAGTATCAAGCCTTATTTCATCACCATATTTTGAAAATAATTTTTCAGCAATCAATGAATACAAGAATTCAAGTTTCAACTCTTTAACTATCTTTTTATTTTCTCTGAATAATTGAGGTGTAAGCTCGTATCTGGCTTTGAATTCCTGAGCAGTAATTACTTTATCACCTATCCGGGCAAGGATACTATTATCCTGCGGATAAAGCATCAATAACGGAAATAATATGAAAAATATAATTTTTAATATCGATTTAACCATTTAATTCTATTATAGATTTTTGGGAGGCAAAATATGCCTTAATACATAAAAATAAAAAGTAAATAAATTTATATTTTACCACTGTAAAATAAGTATCTATCGGGAGAAATATTGTCTAAAGTAAAGAGAAATAAAATCAGTAAAGAACATAATAAATTAGGCTCAATAAATAGATCTGACTCAGATAAACCAGCGAGAAAACCGCCATTCTGGTTTAAGATAGTTTTAGTTTTAATCCCGATAGTTTTTATTGTTCTTCTGGAATTATCACTGAGAATTTTCGGATATGGCAAGGATTATTCACAATGGGTTGAAGTAGTCCCCGGTCAACTGGTTCTCAATCCGGATGTTGCATACAGATACTTTCACTCAACCGAAGGCGTTCCATATTCAGATCAAAATAGTTTTTATAAAGATAAACCTGAAAATACATTCAGAGTTTTTATTATGGGTGGCAGCAGTGCGGCTGGTTATCCATATACACCAAACGGAGATTTCGGGTTATATATTAAAAAGAAACTCGAGATACTCTATCCATCTTCCAATATTGAAGTAATCAACATAGCATTAACTGCAACAAACTCATATACAATAATAGATTTATTGCCCGGAGTAATAGATCAAAAACCAGATTTGATTTTATTCTATGCCGGACATAATGAATATTACGGCGCTTACGGTGTGGGATCTATGGAATCAATCGGACAATCGAGAGTGGTTGTAAATTTTTTATTATCACTTGAAAAGTATAAAACCTTTAATTTACTCAGAGATTTTATTCAATGGATATTAAAATTATTTGCAGGAAGTGATTCAAACGGAGCGCTGAAGAAAAGCGGAACATTGATGTCCAGAATGGTTAAAGATCAGACCATACCACTTAATTCGGATATTTATGAATATGGCATTGAACAATTCCGCGGTAACTTTGATGACATACTAAGTATGTGTAAAAAAAGCGGAGTTCCTGTAATAATATCTACTCTCACCAGTAATCTGCGGGATCAGCCGCCATTTGTTTCATTAAAAGTAAATGGATTGCCTGAAGCAAAAGATGTTTTTAACCAGGCTCAATCAAAATTGAATGATTCTACTGAAGCATTAAAGGATTTTATTTATGCAAAAGATCTGGATGGATTAAGATTCAGAGCACCGGAAAAAATTAATGATATAATAATTGACTACTCAAAAAAATATAATCTTCCTCTTGCAGATATTGATTCTGTTTTTAACTCAGTCAGCCCTTATGGTATTACAGGCGATAATCTTATGACTGATCACCTGCATCCTACATTTGATGGATATAAACTGATAGGAAAATCTTTTTTTGAAATTATGGAGAAAAATAACTTTCTTCCCAAAACTCAAAGAATAAATATTGAACCTGCTGTTTTGGATAGTCTCACAAATCTGAATGTTTATATAACAAGATTGGATTCGGTTATTTCTAAATACAGGATTATGGTGTTAAAAAATGATTGGCCTTACAGCGAACCAAAAACTGTAGCCTATATGTTAAAGTTATTTAATCAGCAAAATAAAATTGATAGCGTTGCAGTAAAAGTTTTGGATAACCGTTATCCCTGGGAACGTGCACACCGCGAAGCGGCTGAATATTATCTCCGCAAAGGAGATTATAATGAATTTATAAAGGAAGCGAATGTTTTGATTACCCAATATCCGTTTATAAAAGATTATTATTCTTTTACTGTTGAACAGTTATTATCTGCAAAAAAGTTTGATGAGGTTTATCCTTTTTTAATAAAAGCATATAAAAGATTTCCTGATGCTTTATTTGCAAAATGGATTGGCACTATAGATCTATCCAAAGAGAAAATTGATAATGCAATCTTTTATTTAAATGAAAGTATCAAATACTCGTCAAACGATGCACAGGTTTATTATAATCTTGCAGGTGCTTATGCGAAAAAGAAAATGTATAAGGAAGCTTTAAACTCTATTAATAGTTGTGTTGCACTGAATCCAAATTATCCCAATGCTGCAAAGTTGAAAGCGCAATTAAGTCAATTAGTCCGATCAAATAAATAAAAACATTAAAAAGAGTTTAAAATAAAAAAGCCGATCATAAGACCGGCTTTTGCTCAGAAAAATATTTGCTTACTTCAACAGCATCATCTTTTTGGTTTGAGTGAAGTTGTTTGAAGTAATAGTATAGAAATAAACACCGCTAGTTAAACTTGAAGCATTAAAGTTTACTTCATAATTACCAGCGCTGCGATATTCATTAACCAAGGTTGCTACTTCCTGACCCAAAGTATTAAATACTTTTATATTAACAATTCCATCCTGAGGAATTGCAAAACGGATCAAAGTTGACGGGTTAAACGGATTTGGATAGTTCTGTGATAATTCATAAGTAACCGGTGTACCATTCTGTAAGTCTCTAACATCGGTAACCACGTTAACTAGGGTATGATCACCCATTGTACCAAATACGTTTTCAACAGTAGCACTTATCATATCTGATGTTAAGTTGATAAAGTGATCAGCTCCAACACCGTTTTCATTATCATTTCCGCCCTGGTTTGTAGCCAATCCCCAGTTTGCACCATATTTATATTGAATTCTTAATGGTGAATACTGTGGGAAAGTAACATCACGCGACCAAATATTATCTCCTGCTGTTATGTCACCATTAGTACCATTATCATATAATTTTATTGTTTTGGTACTATCAGCGCTTGGCCAACCGCCATCAGGCCATTGTAATGGTGCATTAGCACCGCACAATACTACATTTTCTATAGATGTAAATGGCTGCCCGTTAATTGCAGAAACTGCGCCTGCCATATTAACAGTAAATTTAATTGTAACAGGGAAGTTTGTAACTGTAGATAATGTTGCATCATTAAATGTTCTGGAAATAAATGCTGCCCCATAATTCATATCATCCCCGGTAACTACGTATGTTTTGTTAGGATCGTTTTCCCAGGTAGTTCCGGTTGGACTAAAATAAGCAAATTTATAAGAAAAGGTCTCACCTTCAAAAGTATATAATCTGAAGGTACCTTCATAAACGTTTGGATCAGTCAGACTCTTAAACAATAAACTATTATCTCCCCAGCTATTAAAGCTTCCCCTTACAGAAAGTGTATCTGTTGATGGATTGAAACGACCGGAAACGATCTCGAATTCCATATTACAGGAAAATGTAACATCAATTGAATCCGGCACAGCATATTGATCATCGTTATTAAAATATGCAAAAAATACGCTGCTGCCCGCAGGTACTATATATTCTCTGTTATCAATACTTTCCCATCCATCAGCACCTTTGATAAATTTGAAATACAGTGTATCGCCGACATTAAAAGTTTTAGTAATGGTATATACTGTATCTCCGTCAGTATCAGTCATAACATCAATACCATTGTTCCAGTCATTAAAGTTACCGGCAAGTTTAACAGGGTCACCGATAGTAAATTGCCCTTTGGCAGCTTGAACTCCCATATCTACCTGAAACTCTACAGTCTGAGCAAATGTAAAGTTTACAAATAGAGCAAATAAAATAAGCCCGAATAATTTATTCATTTTTTCTCCTTTATTTTTTTTGGACTATTTAAAGTTATTAGATTTTGCATTAGTTACAAAGTTAAAATTTAATACCAAAAGCAAATTGTTGAGTATAATCAAGTATTCCAAAATCCTGATATGCATAATCAAATATTAATCCCAATGTAGGTGTTAAATCATACTTAAGCCCAACACCAAAGGTTAATCCTTCTTCTGAGTTATCAAGATATAAAGATTTATAACCGCCCCGCAAAGAGATTACATTGAAAAGTGAATATTCGATACCGAGATTAAGCGATTCTGCATTATCATTCGGATGATAAGCATCAACAGCAAGAGTTACTTTATGATTTTCTATATCAACAACATCCATAGCCAAACCAACTTTAAATGTTAGCGGAAGAGGATATGAATCTGTATTAAGTTTAGCCAGTATCTGATCATTATTTCCATAAATCTGAGAATTAATATCATGCTGAACAAAAAGATCTTTTCCGTCCATCTTCATATCTGTTCCGAAGTTAGTTATGGCAGCTCCGATCCTTAAACCATAAATATCTGATAAGAACAACACTCCAAGATCAACTGCAAAACCGTTTGCTGTAGAGTTCCAGATTTTTTGGTTTATATATTTTAAGTTAGCGCCGATAGAAAATCTGTCAGTTAAGTTATATGCATAAGTCAACGAAAAGAACATATCGTGTGGTGTAAAGAACTCACCTGTTCCGTCAGGCTCCGTCATCGTAGTAACTTCAAGATCTCCATAATCAAGATAACCAATGCTTAGCCCGATAACGCCCATATCACCGATATTAAGCATTGAGCCAGCCCAATTATAATTGATATCGGCAAACCATGATAAGTGTGTAAACATTGCTTCATTTGATTCTAGCCTTGATGCGCCGGCAGGATTCCAGTAAAGTGATGTTACATCATTAGCAGTTGCAATAAAAGCGCCGCCCATTGCTGAAGCTCTGGGACCAATTCCAATATTTAAAAATGGTGAAGCTGTTGATCCGACTTTTGTTTGACCGGCTAAGCTTATTGTAAAAATAAAACTAAATAATAAAATAATTTTTTTCATTTTGTCTCCATTATTTTATAAGGGCAAACTTGCCGACTTTTGATCCGATTTCAGGAACCTCTGCCACAAAAACATAAACACCATAAGCAACATCCAGGTTTTCTTCTGTTCTCAGGTTCCAGTAAACATCGCCCACATACAGATCATCATGATAAAGTGTTTTAATTAGTTCACCTCTTACTGTAAAGATCGAGATTTTTGTGCCCGGCGGAATGTAAGTAAACCGTATTTCTCTTTCGCCGCGTCCGCTTGTTTGAGTGCTTAATAATCTTGATTCACCCTGATGTGTAACTACATAAGGATTTGGCACAACCTTAATTTTATCCAATTCACTGGAAGCTCGATCCTTATTGATCATCGCACCGGAAGTTGTAAAGGTTAAAAAGTCATTTCCATTGAATGGCTTTTTAGTGTACAGATCAAGAGTTCCGCCTGTTGGCAGCGGTGTATTTGCACTGGTGTAATAAAGATCCAGTTTCCAGGTGTTTCTTACTGTAGTATCAACCATATCTCTGAAATAAATTGAATAAGAAGTAGATACTGTTCCTGATTTTTTGAAGAAGAAATCAATATATCTGTTTTGTGTTATATTTTTAATTTTAAAATTAACAGGAGTTGCCGGGAAAATGTTTGCCGGATTATTCGGAGGAAACAGTCTGTATTCAACTGAAGTATCAGCAATTTCCGGATAGAATTCAATTGAATAATCATTCGGCAAAGTTAATCCGCTATTTTGAGGATAACGTGAATCTCTCATAATATCAAATGTAATGGTACCTGTTGTTCCTACAATATTAGAAAAGCCCGATTTGGTTTGATCAAGTTTTATCACCTTATCATTTAAGATCTGCAATCTGAATCCATGTCTTATAGGAGTATTTCCTGAAAACAATTTTGATCTTGCTACCAGACTATCATAAGGTGCAGTATAAGTTGAGCCGGTAAGCTTAAAGGGCAATCCGTTTACATAAATAGTATCATTGCCTGAAGGAATTTCAATAGTTTCCAGAGGGGCAACAATATATTCTTTGTTGATTGAAGGAATAAAAACTGTATCAGGTGTTTGTAAATCTATAAGTGACCAGTTAATTGTATAACCTTCAGCTCCCGAATCCTGAAAAGCAACCTTATACTTGAAATTATTCTTTATTGCCTCATCATCCACAACTTCAACATTAACCACACCGGTTCCAATAAATGGCTCAGATTTTTGAACATCAGAGATTGCTGCAGGAGTATAACCGGCAGGTCTTACACCCGGAGTAATATAACCGGTATTATCGTCTGTT
Source organism: Bacteroidota bacterium (assembly GCA_022708025.1). Lineage (GTDB taxonomy): Bacteria > Bacteroidota > Ignavibacteria > Ignavibacteriales > Ignavibacteriaceae > IGN3. The sequence continues at coordinate 16,066 of JAKIZM010000013.1, forward strand.
ATAATCAATCCGGTGTTGTCTCTTCTGATAAATTTTGAATTTTCAGTCGGGAAAATATCCTTCGAAGCATCGCCTTCATCATAAGCACATACTGCATAATAATAAGTTTGTCCAAGTACAACACTTGAATCAACAAACTTATTTACTAATCCTGTGTTTGAACCGAGATAAAATGTTGTACCGCCAACTTGTTCAAGTAGTTTTTGCGACGGATAAAAGAAACCCTGTATGGTGTCAACAAGATCATATTGCGCAATTGGTTTATCAAATGATAATACACCAAGTGCATTTGTAACTACTCTGGAATCCTGGAAGTTAGCATCAGTTGCACGATAAATTTTATATCCCTGAAAATCTTTTTTCTTTGTTATAAAATCCCTGTCGTTTTCAGTTCTCTCGCCATCCCAATAAATAACAACCTTACCATCTTCCTGAGTTAAGGTTATCTTCGGCTTTTTGGGTGGCTGTGGAAATTTATACCCTGAGTTATAAATCTGCTGAACAATTCGTTTATTACCAATGATATCGTCTAAATCTTCACCAAAAAGAAGTGCAACCGAAAATCTTTCCTTAACATCAGGATTGCCATTACCCGGAACAAGCGGAAAATATCCTGATGCATAAATAAAGTCGCCATCTTGCGGAATCGGCGGGATAACATCAAATCTGCCCGGTGTCATTCTTATCCACAATAATGAATCTTTAGAAAGATCCGGCGCTGCAGTTAGATTAAAGAAATTAAAACTTGTTAATCCGATTTGATCTGATTCATCAGGATCAGTTCTGCCGAAGTTTGGCTCTCCCTGATCAGGAACTCCGTTGCCTTCACCGAAATCAGGTCCAGGATATCCAAAATCATCGGGCCCTAAACCATCAATACCAACATCATCAAATTCAGGATCCCAGTCACCATCTTCATCAATATCGTTATCTCTTCTTTCGTCAATCATAAGATCATTAACTCCGGCACCGGTTCTGTAATTTTTATACCTTAAGCCTGGCAGTCCTTTTAAAACTCTGGCAGTGTAATGAATAGCCTGATTCTCATCAATCAGTCCATCAAGATCATTATCTATTCCATCATAAGCAGAAGGATGAGGAACCGATACACCGTTTACAATTGAACCAATATGTCCTTCACGGAAATATTTTCCCTGCTCAATTATAAATCTGACACCTAATGAATAAACTGTATCCGGCAGTGATGTAATGGTATGTAATGTTCTTTCGTAGGTTTGAGGATCAATAAGAACCACTACACTTCCAACAGTATAAGTTACTGAATCAAAATCTGACTGAACAAATCTTGGAGATTCACTTTTTGAGTCATCGTCGTTATCTATACCATCAAACGGATTTCCGGGCGATTCAAGAAATGCATATCCAACATAACCAACCTTTTGTCCTTTGTTACCAATTCCATCGCTATCCCACGAATATGTTACCCATTCATCAACGTCAAAATAACCAAGGTCATCTTGTGCATCACCATCTCCTCCGGCAAGAGTTCCTACAACTGTTCCAAAGTTTGCTTTGCGGTAAACTGTCGTTCCTTCATTTGTAATATCATACAACCAGAAAATTGCATCTTCAGCAAGAAAGTTTGACCACTGAAAACCTCTTACCCTCATCTTTAAAGCCATCCCGTTTCTGCTTGGATCTCTGCTATCAGGTGTAAATATTCTGATCAATTGAGTTCTTGGATCAGCAAAGTTAAATTCATCATCTGACTGATCGTCTGCATCAAATAAGCTTTCCTGATCGGCATTTTGAATACCACGACCAAAATATCCAAACCATTCCGTCTTTCCTGTTTCATCTTTCCAAGAAGAAGCTATTGGATCGTTCCAGCCTTCGATGGGCCAGGAATTCGGCAAGTGACTCATTGCAACAGTTTCTGCATTTGGATTTAAAAATCCAGGGATTGGGTTCCATCCCCAGAAATAATTTTTAGATGGATGTCTTTCATCTGACTGACCCTTACGAGGACCTCTTGAAATTATTACAGAGTGTAATGTATCACCCAGTGTATTGATAAACTCAACACCGATTAAAGGAATACAATCTCCGATATAATTTTCACCGGAACCTAAGGGCCATTCACCTCTGATATCAATTCCCTGATTAAATCCTGCAATTTGCCCATCATTGTAAAATGAAATTCCAACTCTGTTACCTGTATGTCTTCCCATTCTTAACAGAGTAGGATCACCTCTTTGAGCCAGCAGTTCCAAATTGAGTAAAGATAGCAGCAGTAATAATATTGTTAAAATTGTTTTGTGCATTTCAATCTCTTTCAATTTTTAAAAATTATATGAAAAACCAAGTTCAACTCTTCTAGGTTCAGAGAAGAAACCAGGGTTTGTATAGATCTCATCCAAAGTATTATAGTAGAGTTTCGGTTTGATCTTTTCAGCTTCTAACCGGCTAAATGTAAAAAGCGGATCTCCTGAATCATCATAAACTCCTCTTGGATTATCCATATCCAAAAGGTTATAAACTTTTAAGAAAAGCGATAATGTAGTGCTGCCGATAATAAAATCTTTATACACTCTTAAATCAAGATTTAAAATACTTGGTTTTGTTTCACTGTTTCGTGGTAAAGCATTCTGAGTTACGTTTGTATTTTTGTTAACCTGCGGGGTATATGGCTGACCAGTATAAAAATTGCCAATCAATGAAAAACCGTAATCTCTTTCAACTGAATAAGCAATGGATAGATTTAATGTATGTGCCTGATCCCAGTTAAGAGGTGCGATAAAAGTTTCCGGTAAAGCTCCGCCAAGTAATGCATTTCTTGCATCTGCCGGATTTGATGCATTACCTTTTGTTACCGAATATGTGTAATCAATACTTGTAGCTAAGCCTCCGGAAAATCTTTTTTCAAAGCTTACGATAAAACCTTTAGAGAATCCAAAGTCAGAGTTTGCATATCTGCTGTAACTTGAAGCACCGCCGAATACCAATATTTCATCGCTCTGTGTACCGGTAAGATCTCTGAAATCTTCAAAGAATACTGTGACATCAACAGCAATATCTTCACCTATTTGCTGCTGAACTCCGATTTCACCTTTTACAGTTTTCTGCGGTCTTAAATCTGCATTTCCAAACAATCCCTGATTGCCGGAACCTACACCAAGTTCAAATTCAGGATTTGTATATAAATATTCATAAGACGGCAACTGGAAAAAATGACCATAAGAAAAATGAAGCACTCCTTTATCAGTAATTGGGAATGCCAATCCGACACGAGGACTAACTTGATATTTTACAGAAGCATCCTTATACCAGTATTTTTCACGGTCTGCAACTGTTTTAAGGGTTTCTCCTTCATTTGGATCATAAATACCATTACCATTCAAATCATTAAACTGATTAGATGGTTTTAATGGATTATTAATATTCGGATCAGTCGGATCACTAAGTACTACGCCATCGGGATTAAAAATATCAAGTCTTGCACCGATATTAAAAATCAGATCAAATGCTTCAAACTTCGATTGAACATAAAATGCTCCTTCAACCGGATTATGCAAATATTCATTATTCAACGGCGAAGTTATCGGAGCTATATCTACAGTGCTAACACCATTTATTGTTGTGGGATATAAAGTTATATCCTTAAAATATATGCTGTGTCTTTTGAATTCACCACCGAACTGCAGGTTAATTTCCTGGGAAAACTGTGTAGCCCAATCCAACTTTGCTGAATAAGTTCCGGTACTTCTTTTAAATCGGCTGTAATCGGTTCCACCAACATCAAAACTGTACGGCGGAGTTTGTAAAGCAGTGTTATTAACATAGTTAGTTGCAAAAGTATTAGGATCGGTATAAATGTCTTCAAATAAAAAGTGTTTATACTCTTTATAGAAATAAGAAAAATTAAGATTATAAAAAGAAGAACCTGATAATGCATGATTGATTGAAAGAATATTAGAATATCCTTTTCTAAATCTTTGCAGATTATTATCCGGAGTTAATCTTCTCGAATGGTAATAATCCTGATATTCTTCTCTATCAATAACGTAGTTGTAATTAAGTTTTACTCCGGGCAAAAATCTATAAGTTAGTTTTCCTTGTCCATAAATCTTTTCATCCGGATTCATGGATACGTATGACTTATCACCATTTTGAGTAATATTAAAATCGGACCCACCGCTTCCTGCTACTTCAGAAGCTCTGTCAGTAACAAGAAAAAATCTTTTTCCGTACAGATATCCGGTGTTATAAAAATATCTTCCGTTCAGATAAAAGAAAAGCTGATCTCTTAAAATCGGTCCACTAAGGCTTCCTTCAAAATTTCTGATAGCAACCGGATTGATGCTTTTTATATCCCAGAATTTATCTTCCTTGTTTGAAAAATAATCACCAACATAAGTCTGGAAATTACCGTTAAAATTATTGCTTCCGTCTTTTGTAACAATATTTATAATTCCAGACATTGCCTGACCATATTCTGCATTAAATGCACCGCTGATTACCTGTAATTCCTGTACTGCATTTGCATTAACATTAATAACAGAACTTCCATCGTAAGCATCTGTAAGCGGCACACCATCAACCTGATAAGCAACCTGACCGGCCCTGCCGCCTCTGACGTGAAGATCGCTGCCGGATGTTACAATACCTGCCTGCAGAGAAAGCAGATCAGTTATCTCTGTAACAGGAAGCTGAGAGATCATATCTTCACCCACAACTGATGTAGTAGCTGTAACGTCTTTTCGAATTAAAGGTTTTGTTGCAACTACAACTACTTCTTCATTCAGCTCAAGTGCAGTTGAATGAAGAGAAAAATCCTGCGTTGCAGTAAAACCGCTTGCAACTTTAATACCTTGTGCAGTAACTGAATTATAACCTATTGCAGATGCTTTTACTGAATAAGTTCCGGGCGGCATATTTATAATAAAATAATTGCCATCAAGATCAGTTGCAGCGCCTTGATTAGTGCCTTCCACCATTACATTAACAAAAGGAAGCGCTTCACCTGTACTTGCATCAGTTACTTTACCGGCAATTTTCCCGCTCTGTCCAAAAGTTACTTGTGTAGAAAAAAGTAAAATTATAAACACAGTAAAAAACTGTATAGTAAACTTCATAATATTCCTCCGAGAGGTAAATTGTAGATCATTATTGAATTTATAATGGAAAGAGTACCAAATACTATAATTACTCCTTATAATACTTTACACTTAATAAAACATATTAATCAAACATGTTAATTTAATAAAAGTAACAGTTAATTTTACTAATTCAGTTTAGTATAAAAAATTATGACCTTATATAAATTATTCTGCCTTATTCAATTAATGATCTTCACTTTTGTGCTTAATAATTAAGGAAAAAGCAATTCTAAATGGATTCAATTATTCTTTTGTTTGAAAGGTTTAATAGATACAATCAGAAATGTTATTAAAAGACTACCGTTTACTGAACTCTACCATACCACCTAAAACATTTTTAGCATTAAATCCTGCTCTTTTAAGATATTCAACTGCAACCGCAGATCTATTTTGTGTACGGCAGATTACTATAATTTCTTTATCCTTAAATTTTTCCAGCTCATTGATCCGCTGATCAAGCACTTGTACAGGAATATTGATAGATGATTCAACCTTACCAAGAGGACCAATAAATTCTTCAGAGGTTCTAACATCAAGTACAACAATATTATTATCAGATTTAAGCTTCTCTTTAAATTCAGCCATCGTTAGCGAATTATCTGTTTTCAGTTGAGCAAAAGTCAAAGAGTTAATTATCAAAAGTAAACCTAAAATATTTATAAAATATTTTATCATATTATTTCCTTCTTTAATTTAATCCGCAAAATCCTGATGAACATCCGCCGCTATAAGATGGTTCAGCACTGCAATTACCTGTTTCACATCCGGAGGAAGATGTTGAAAAACCAACCGAACTGAATGTTGAGAAAACCTTCTGATTTTCTTTTGAATGACATTGCGGACAACTTACATTTTCAGGATTTGTTAAAGATTTATGAAATACTTCAAACTTAGAATTACAGTTGTTACATTTATATTCAAATACGGGCAAGTTGTGTTTCCTTCTTTTATTTTTATTTATCGCAATCGCTTAGATCTAAAAAATTCATCAATCGTTTATGAGCATCATCTGTTAACCTGACGTTATATTTTTTATAGTAATCAATTGTCAATCCAATAGTATTAAAATACTTCTGGCAGTCAGGACAATTGTCAAGATGATGTTTGATTGCAACACATTTATCGGATTCAAGATCTTCGCCAAGACTCTCACAAATATGCTGCATTACGTCTTTACAGTTTGGGTTTTGTTCACTCATCTGCTGAATGCCTTATTTAATTCTTTTCTTAAAAATGCTCTTGCTCTGTGTAATCTGGATTTAACTGCCGGAACAGATAACTCCGCTAATTTAGCAGTTTCTTCGGTTGATAATCCTTCAACATCACGGAGTAAAAAAACTATACGATATTCCGGACTTAGTTTGTTAATCGAATCATCGAGAATTTTTTTCAATTCGTCATTTTCAATATTTTGATTGGGTATTGTTGACCAATCTGCTGTGTAGCGATCTTCATAAAGTTCATCATCATTATCGATAGAAACAAAAGATTTGCTCTTATCTTTTCTTGCCATCATAAGACAATGATTGGAAACAATTCTATAAAGCCAGGTTGAAAGTTTTGAGTGTCCGTCAAACTGATGCAGGTTTTTTATCATACTGTAAAAAGTTTCCTGCATTATATGTTCAGCTTTATCCCTGTCCCTGCATATCTTAAACGAAAAATTAAATACAGTCTGCTCGTTATTTTTAACCAAACTTGCAAGAGCTTGTCTGTCACCGGACTTAGCCAGTTCTATCAGTTTTGTTTCTTCCATCTGTAAGATGCTTTATGTAAAAAGTGGATTCTAATTGTAAACAAAAATAGCAAATAATTCTTTTATTGCTAAATCTTCAAATTTTTAAGGTTTTTTAAGCATTTTTTTGTTGCACAATATTTGTAAGAATTGTAAAAAAAATAATTATCTCAGGATAAAGTTATGAGTTCAAATAAATATTTAGAAGCAATTAAAGAAAATGATCTGTTCAGAGGAATAGATCTTAAGTCAATTAACTTCTCGTATGATAGCAAAAGAATTATGGAGCTTAAAGAAGGTGATTTAGTTTACTCTTCGGGGCAGCCCGCTGATTTTGTATATCTGATTCTTGATGGCGAAGTTAAATTAAAATTAACAACTGTAAAACGTCTATTTTTTAAAAAGGCTAAAGAGTTCGTTGGTGAAAAAGAAATAATTGCCGGCACTGAAAGAAACTCTTCAGCACTAGCAAACAGTAATTGCACACTTTATAAAATTGATGCAGATGTTTTAAAAAATAATTTAGACTCATCAGCAAATTTACAATCAAGAATAAATTCAGAAGATGAAACAGTTCCTGAAGTACCAGTAATGGAATTTAATATTCCTCCTGTAACTCAGGAAAAAGCAACACCCGCTTTTTCGGCTGAACCTCAGAAGTTTGATCTTAATCAGTTTAAAGATTTTGAGCCGGACAAGAAAACAGTAGTAGATATTGATAATATTAAGGTATCTCACTACCAAAGAGAGCCTGATCTTGATGATATAATACAAGAAAAATATCTTATGAGTGATAATCATTCTTTAAAAAACCAGTTGTTAGATAATGAAAATGATGCTGGCAGTTGGATTATTACCGAAACTAATCTGGATAATTTGCCATCTTCTAAGAAGTCTTCTTTTCATGGTAACGAAAAAATAGAAGTTGATGAAATTATTACTCCATCGGGCCGAAAAGGCACTGTATCAGAAACAACCGATACTTTGATTGCAAATACCGGAGATCTACAATTAAATGGTAAAAATATAATTGAATTTCTGTTACAGAAAACTAATTCATTGGTTGGTGCTTTATATGTAGTTTCCCCTGATAAAACTTATCTGGATGAATTATATCAGACTACTGAATCAATTTACAAGGGTAAGAAATCCTTAAAAACCGGTATAACCGGAGCAGTTGCAAAGGATAAAAAAATAAGATATGTGGTATCATTTCAAAAAGATGTTAATTTTGATCCCGAGACCGACCTTCCAAATAATTTTTCAGGTGAAACATTAATATTTGTTCCTTTTGTTGATGAAAAGAATGAACTGATCGCGATTGCACAGCTTGGCAATAATGAAAAGATGTTTACAAAATCAGAAGAAAATAATTTAAAGGAATATGCAGCTAAATTAGTTGGATTATTCAAACCTGATCAAATGCCTGTTCAAAAAGCTTCCGTTAAAATAGCTTTATCTACTGATATCACACAATTTGCAAAATTTTTGTTAAACGATGTAAAGGCTCCGATGTTAACGGTCAGACATTATTCATCTATACTTTCCCGTTTTGAATTAGCAGATGAGATAAAGAAAGTAATATCGTTATTATCAGCACAAGCCAATAAAGTGATTGACCTGATTCAGGGAACGCTCGATTACTCTGAGAAAAACACAAAAGTAAAGCTGGAAACAGTTAACTTTAATGAATTTATGGAGCAATCATTAAATGTATTATCCGAATATGTTGAATCAAGAAACGTAAAGCTTTTCAAAAAATTAAGTGTAGATACAAAAGTCAGAATCGACACAAGAAAATTTTATGTGGCTTGTTTTTACATTTCCAAATTCGCCTGCGATGTAATGAAAAGCGGAAGCAATATTTATTTCAGTTCAGAGCTTAGCGATAATACACTTAAATTGATTATCAAAGATGAGAACAAAACTATAAAAGAATCTGATATTGATAATTTATTCAATCCGAATCTGTTCAATGATAGCGGAGATAATATCGGATTGAGCCTTGCAATAGCAAAATTCATTATTGAAGCAATGAATGCAAATATAAAATTACAATTTAATAATCCGGGACTGCTTTACCAGATTTCAATTCCCGTTTCTTCGTAGTAATTTTATGTAATGAATTTTAATCTTATAACTGTTCTTGGCCCGACTGCTACCGGAAAGACAAAGCTAGCAGTTCAGCTTGCAGAGTATTTCAATGGAGAAATAATCTCTGCTGATTCGCGCCAGGTTTACCACAGAATGAATATCGGAACAGGAAAAGATTTATCCGAATATATTTTCAAAGGTAAACAAATACATTATCACCTGATCGATGTTATCGATCCGACCGAAGAATTTAATCTGTATAAGTTTCAGCAGTTGTTTTATAAAGCGTTTGAAGAGATCTCAGAGAAGAAGAAAATTCCTTTTCTTGTCGGTGGAACAGGAATGTACCTGGGTTCAATCCTTCAGGATTATAGTCTTAACAAAGCAGATTTTGAAAAAACGCAGCAGGAATATTTTTCATTTAGTGATGAAGAATTAAGAGTTATTCTTAAAAAGCTTAATCCTGTATTGCATAACACAACAGATCTTAATATAAGAGAACGGATTCTAAAAGCTATTGCTGTTTCAAAAGCACAGATGGATAACAGAGCAGATTTATCCGAAGTAAAAACCGTAAATATTAAATCATTGAACATCGGAGTTAAGCTGCCGCGTGAAGAAATAAAAAAAAGAATCACTGCAAGATTAAAAAGAAGATTAGACGAAGAAGGGATGATTGATGAAGTTCAATCGCTTTTGGATTCCGGAGTAAGTTATGATAAAATGATTTTCTTTGGTCTGGAGTATAAGTTTATTGCTCAATATCTTAGCGGTGAACTAAATAAAAATGATATGTTTCAGAAACTAAATTCAGCGATCCATTCATTTGCAAAGAGACAAATGACCTGGTTCAGAAAAATGGAGAGAGAAGGAGTTATGATTAATTGGATCGAAGGACCTGATTTTAATAAAGCTAAAGAATTAATTGAGAATAATTTATAGATCACTGCACGTTCTGATTTATACGGATAAAGTAATCCGGATTAATTATTTAAAATATCAAACAGCATAACAATGGTAATTCCTGAAAAAATTACTACATACTTAGAAAAAAGATCATCCAAAATCTGGAATATTGAGAGAGAGCATTCAAAATTTTTTCAGAAAATAATTGTTGTTCCATCAATTGCTGAAACTGACAATCTTCCTGCGTTAATTAAATCACTTGAGAAAAATGATAAGCTGGAATTGCATAACACACTTCTGCTTATTGTAGTTAATAATGCAGTTTCATCATCAAACGAAGTTAAAGAGGATAATAATAAAACTTTAAAATATTTAAAAAAGCTTAAAACAAAACTCAATCTTTCTTTTATTGATGCCTGCAGTCCGGGAAAAGAAATGGATGATAAAAATGCAGGGGTGGGATTAGCGAGAAAAATCGGGATGGATCTTGCATTAACAAAGTTTGATTACCTGTCTTTAAATAAAAATATTATGATATGCACAGATGCTGATTGCGTTGTTGATTCAAATTATTTAAATGAAATTTCAGATGATTTTAACCGTAATAATTATGAAGCTGCAACCGTTAATTTTGCTCACAATATTTCAGGTAATGATGAGGAAACAAAAGCTATTATCTGTTACGAAATATTTTTACGTTATTATGTGTTAGGATTAAGTTTTGCAAAATCTGAATATGCATTTCATACAATCGGTTCAACAATGGTCTGCACACCGGAAGCTTATGTAAAAATAGAGGGAATGAATAAATATAAAGCTGCAGAGGATTTTTATTTTCTTGAAAAACTTGCAAAGATTTATCCGATCGGCGAGATTAAAACAACATTTGTTCATCCATCAAAACGTGCTTCGTGGAGAGTGCCGTTCGGAACAGGACGTAGTGTTGGCAGATATTTATCAAATAAAAGAAATGAATACCAGCTTTTTGATCCTAAATCATTTATCATCCTCAAAAGCTGGCTGGAAATTTATTTTGATCAATCACTTACTGACCAGGAAAGTTTAATAAAAATATCAAAAAATATCCATCCTGCATTGTATCTTTTCCTGAATGAACAGGGTTTTGAAAAATTTATTCATAGAGTTTTATTAAATAATAAAAATGCAATAGAAATTGATAAGCAAAAGCATTACTGGTTTGATGCATTCAGAACATTAAAACTAATTCATTATCTTCGGGATATTGTAAATCCCAATCTAAATATGTTTGATGCAATTGATGAGTTGTTAAAATTAATGAATATTGAAAATAATATATTAAGAAATTCTGCTATTCCTGATTTGAAAATACAAAAAGAATATTTGCAGTTGCTTCGAAAGATACAGAGTTAAATGCTTGTTAAAACCAACATTGATGAATTTGAAAATTATCTGGTTGATGCTTCTAATTTTAAAGGTATTTGCCAAGCTGTTTACCTTCCTGAAAATTCTGATGAAATAGTTTCAATTATTAAAGAGGCTAATAAAAACAATATTAAAGTTACAGTTGCAGGAAACAGAACCGGATTAACCGGTGCCTGCATTCCGCAAAACGGAATTCTGATAGCTACAGATAAGTTAAACAGAATCTTAGAAATAAATCAAAAAGAATTTTATGCATTAGTTGAGCCGGCAGTTTTACTTTCTGATTTTCAAAGGGAACTTAAAGAGAAAAATCTTTTTTATCCTCCCGATCCAACTGAAACAAATTGTTATATCGGTGGAACGGTTGCAACTAATGCATCAGGTGCTAAAACTTTTAAATACGGACCCACAAGGGATTATGTTATCGGTTTACAGATCGTTCTTCCAGATGGCGAAGTGATTGATCTTGAAAGAGGAAAACTGAAAGCAAATGGATATGAGCTTAAACTTACCACTCAATCGGGAAAAGTGATTGAACTGCAAATTCCCGATTACACATTTCCAAAAGTTAAAAATGCCTCCGGTTATTTTGTAAAAAAAGATATGGATGCGATTGATTTGTTTATCGGATCTGAGGGGACACTCGGAATCATAAGCAAAATTAGATTAAAACTTCTGCCAAAACCCGAAGATACAATTTCGTGTGTGCTGTTTTTTGAGGATGAAACAATTGCAATAAATTTTCTTGAAGAAGCAAGAGATCATTCTTATCAAAACAAAGAACATAATATAAACGATAACATCAATGCACTTGCACTTGAATTTTTTGATGAACAAGCGCTAAGGTTTTTAGCAAAAGATTTCTCAACAATTCCTGATAATGCAAAAGCTGCAATATGGTTTGAGCAGGAAAGTAACACAGAAATTTTTGACAAGCTGCTTGATGCGTGGAATAGTTTAATGCAAAGATATAATATAAGTGAAGAAACTGCCTGGTTTGCTTTCAATGAAACTGATAAAGAAAAAATAAGAGATTTTCGCCATGCTATTTCATGGAAGGTTAATGAATATATAGCACAAAACAATTTTAGAAAACTCGGGACTGATGTAGCTGTTCCGGATAAAGAATTTCGTGAGTTTTATTTCACTTTACAAAAATGGGCAAAGCAAAGCAATATTGATTTTGTTGCTTATGGTCATTTTGGAAATTCTCACATTCACTTAAACTTTTTGCCAAAGACTGATGAAGAGTTTAACGAAGGAAAGAAACTATACAAACAAATTTGTGAAGAAGCAGTCAGACTTGGCGGGACGGTATCCGCTGAACACGGTATCGGGAAAGCAAAAAGAGATTATCTTTTAATGATGTACGGTGAGGAAAACATTCGCAAAATGGCAGTATTAAAAAAATCGCTTGATCCAAATCTTATTCTTGGAATCGGAAATATTTTTGATGAAAAGTTTTTAGCGTAGTTAAGTAATCCTTTCCTTCTGACGCACAATAATTAAAATCTCTGCGGGCTCTGCGACTTTGCGTGAAAAAATATTCTTACTCCTTACTCCTGACTTCAAATTTTAATTCCTTACACGGAGAGCCACAGAGGAGTCACTGAGTAACACAGAGTTTAATTGATTAGCGTTTATCTGTTCAAATCAGTTTAATCCGTGTTCCAATAAGGGAACCATAACATACTGATATTCTTCTACAACAATATAAAACCTTTTGCGGGCTTTGCGCCTCTGCGTGAAAAAATTCTGACTTCTGTCTCCTGTCTTCTGACTCCTTCTCATTAATTTCTTACACGGAGAGCCACAGAGAAGACACTGAGAAACACAGAGTTAAATCAGTTAAGATCATATAAAATCATAAAAATCAGTGTCCTATTATTGAAAGTTTCTTTAAGATTTTTTTGCGATAATTTTATCGCTATAATTTTTACTCTTTGTAATTTTTTTGTAATTATTAATTTCTTTTTTACCACTCCACTATAAAAACTAACTGGAATCAAATTATTATTAGAGGAATAATTTTTGCTGATTTAATACCTCTGCTGCTTTATCCACTCCTGCTAAATATTTAAAAAATTTTTGAGATGCCTTTGAAACCTATTATTAAAATACTGGCACGATATTTAGCTCTCTCTCTCTCTCTCTCTCTCTCTCTGCAATTTTTTATTGGGGTGGAGAGAATGGAACTGATAAATTCAATTCTGATTTTTTCCTTTTATTATGAAATCTTACCTGAGCAGTTATTCTCACAAAAAAGCTACTGCTCTTTTAACCTTGAGCATTTAACATTTATCATTTACTTTTACCCAACCGGTTTTACCTAGAGCAGTAAAAATTAGTGTTTATTTCTTTCCCTATTTATTTTTTTAATAAAGGTAATAAAGATGAAGTCAGTATTTGTTTGTTGTCTGCTGTTTGTTATAAGTAGTTTTTCCTTAGCACAGCAAAGCAGAGAAGCAAAATTACAGCAGCTAAAAACCAGAACCGATATAAAAGTAACAGAAATTGAAAAGGATATTTTAAAGTTAGAACATCCGCACGGTAAAGTGCTATATAAAAACATTGGTGATTATATACCAAATGCTGATAACAAAATAAATTACTCCCCAACCTTTGACAGCACAATAATAGACCTTACTACAATTGATACTACTCTTTATTACCATAAATACAGCTTTTGGCAGGAGGTTTTAATTGCTAATATTGACCCAAATGGAGTTATTGCGGGTGATATTAATAATAACGGCAGAGCAGAACTCTATGGATTTGTAAAGGATTATACAAGTAATTACAGTGATATCGTAGTTAAAGAATTAAATAATACTGGAAGTTTCGACTCTCTTCATATTTATAATAATACTCTAAGTTCTGTAGCAATTTATGATATTAATAAAGATGGCAATCAGGAACTACATTTAAGAAGACAAGAACAAGATACAATCAATAATTATCCTCTTGATAAACAACTCTACTTTTGTAAAGAATCAGATTCTTCACTGGCTTATAATTTATCTTTTATCTTTCAGGTTCCTGGTGGAAGTGAGTCGCAGTTATTACAAAGATATTATGATCTAGATGATAATAATTCCACAGATATTTTATATATAAATAATGTTAAACGTCAACTGAGAATCTACCAATATAATTCTATAATTAATAACTTTGATTCTGTTTATAGTTTCGATTACTCAAATATCGATGAATGGTTCGAAGGATTTCCAATAGGTGACTTTGACCAAGATGGGAATACTGAGTTTTTTATAGGAGGAGCTTCCGGTCAAGTATATGGTTTTGAGAACAATAATGGCTCTTACCTGAATACCTTTATTGGTCAAGTTGAAACGAATAATGCATTTCTTAACACAGAAACGGATGATATTGATGGAAATGGTAAAAAGGAGTTCTGGATTGGTGGAGATTCTTTTCATAACGGAGTCCCTATAACTAGATTAACTTGCTTTGAAGCGAAAGGAAATAATTCTTATGAAGCTGTTGCAAAAATTGACATACTAGGATTTTTCTCATTCTACGGATTTAATATGCTGGCGCTTGATGTAGATAAAGATGGAGTTGATGAGCTTGTCCTTTGCCTTGACCAAACATTTATTATATTAAAGTTCAAAGGAAGCCCAGGGCAGCATTCTTATGAAGTATATTATATAAAGCAAAACGAGAGAGCATTGAAAGGAGAAAATAGTGTTTATTGGAATGCCTCAATGTATGATATCAATTCTGATGGGCAAGAAGAAATATTAATTACTTCAGACAATGTAATAGATAATTCTGAGATTATTTTTTTTACTATAATATTAAAACCAGTTAAACCTGTTAATATTGATGGGGTTGAATATCATGATTTATCATACGAGTTATTTCAGAATTATCCTAATCCATTCAATTCTACTACACAAGTGAAATTTGAGTTGCAGACTTGTTCAAAAATAACTTTAAAGGTTTATAATATTTTAGGGAAAGAAATAGTAACACTGTTAGATAACTATCTTCTATCAGGAAAATATATAGTTAATTGGGAAGCTAAGGATAGAAACAATTCTATCCCATCAGGTATTTATTTCATTGAATTAAATACAGGTGATTTTAAAAAAACAATTAAAACTGTTTTATTGAAATAACGAATCAAAATTGGAGTTTGAAATGAAAAAGATATTATTAATAATATTGCTATTAGCAGTATATCTTTACCCACAATGGAATACTGCTGTTAGTACAACTATAAATGAACCAGCCCTTTTTTCACTTGAAAATTTTGCTAATAAAGATGGAATTCACATAGTAACACAAAGATCTTCCTCGTCAAATTCAATAATGTACTACAGATTAAATAGTGTCGGGATAGTACAAGCAACCACTGTAATTGAAACTCAAGGCTATGCTGAATTTCCAAATATAACAGGTGCAAATGACGCATTATATATTAGTTATCGAAAAGGTAATAATATTATAACTAAAAAATACAATTACTCAACAAATGTCTGGGATCAGCTTCAGCCTATTACTTTTAATTCGCAGGATAATTTTAGGGGTATAGATAATGTTTATGATACTAGAGGTTTGCATTTAGTATTTGCAAGCGGTCCTTATGATCATCAGGATATAAAAACTAAATATTATCGTTATCCAATTGGTTGGTATAATTATACAGATTACAAGGATGTTAGCGAACAATCTTATGAAGCAGCATATCCAACAGTCACTGTAAGTGCAAATAAAGTTCACGTTGGATTTTACGATTCTGGTATAGCAAAAACTAGAGATAAAAATTTTATTACAAATACTTGGGAAAGTATTCAAACGGTTTATGATCATGGTATTCACAATGTTTATTCTGGCGGTGCTAAATTATTTTCATTTAGCTGAGTTTATCAAGGTCTTCCTTTAAGTCTTTACGTAAAAGAAAGAAATGTTGGATCAACGAACTGGTCAAATATATTTATGCTAAACTATTCAGTATATGGTCCAGGTGATGATAAGCGTGTTATATCTGCGGCAAATACAGCTGATAATAAAACACATATAATTTATCCTACCTATAACCTTATCCATCGATATTATAATGTTTCGACTGGTTGGTCCAGTGAGGAAGTAATCTCTAATAATTTCGAAAGATTTTTCAGTCTATCCTCAACTTCAAATGATTTATTTACTGTGTTTTGTAGTTCAGGTAGTTCAAATATAATATACCGCCAATTCGATGCAGCACCATTAGCACCTTCAGATTATTCAGTTTCAATTCATCAGTCAGGTTCTAATTATTATCCCAAGTTAACCTGGCAATTAAATAACGAACCGGATATCAGACTAAAAACATCAAATGCTTATAAAATAGAAAGAAGAACAAGACCGCTCAACGGTTCCTGGTCAGCCTGGTCAACAATTGCAAATCTTTCAGGCACAACTTCTTCTTATATTGATTATACAATTGGTAATGCAGGGGGCGGTGACCGCGAAGCAGAATACAGACTTACAGCTATTGATATAGGAAATAATTCTTCTCCTTCTCAGTCGGTAATAATTGATTATGGTTTTAACAGAGCAGAGAAAACTGCTGTAACAGGTATAGTAAGAGATTATTCTCTTGAACAAAACTATCCTAATCCTTTTAATCCAAGCACAAAAATATCATATTCAATAAAGGAAGAAGGCTTAGTAACATTAAAAGTTTACGATGTTCTTGGTACAGAAATAGCTGTTCTTGTTAACGAAAACAAACCCGCTGGAGTTTATGAAGTAAATTTCAACGCATCCGGCTTACCAAGCGGAATGTATATTTATAAATTACAATCAGGAAGTTTTACGGATGTTAAGAAGATGCTGCTGACAAAGTAAGCTGATTATTTTCTCATTAAACCTTCGAGGTTTTTAAAAACCTCGAAGGTTTTTTTATGAATAACAAATTAAATCTTTGGGTGTAAAATTCTAGCTCCTGACTCCTTTTCTAATTTCTTACACGGAGAAACACTGAGAAAGCACAGAGTAACACAGAGTTAAATTGATTAGCGTTTATCTGTTCAAATCAGTTTAATCAGTTAAATCCGTGTTCCAATTAAATGGCATAATGTGCCGATATTTTTCTTCAATAACATAAAATCTTTGCGGGCTCTGCGTCTCTGCGTGAAAAAATTCTAACTTCTGTCTCCTGACTTCTAACTCCTTCATTAAATTTCTTACACGGAGAAACACAGAGAAAGCTATTTCCCAATTTTGTAAGTAGTTCCCTCTTTACTATCCTGTAAGATAACACCAAGCTCTTTAAGCCTATCACGGATTGAATCGGAAAGCTGATAGTTTTTATTTTGCTTAGCCTCTGTCCTTAACCTGATAAGCAATTCAATTAAATCATTTGTAAGCTTATCATCACCGGTTGTGGTTTTGTTAAAATCCACTATGCCAAGAACATTCTCAGCAGTTTTGGTTAAGAAAGTTTTAACATCATTATAAAAACTAACATCAACATTATCTAAAGGAGCAACAACTCTGTTAACATCTTTTACAAAATCAAAAATAACTGCTACTGCTTGAGATGTGTTAAAATCATCATCCATTGCTTCTTCAAATTTTTTGTAATAGGAGTTGAATTCAAACTCAGGCTTTATTCCGGAATTATTTTTCTTAATCTCTGAATTAACTTTATCAACAAGGTTGTTAATTTTTTCAAGTCCTTTTTCAGCAGCAGTTAAAAGATCATCAGAAAAGTTTAACGGTCCGCGATAATAAGCTTGTGCAAAGAACATTCTTATTGCTTCAGCAGAATATTTTTTTAACACGTCACGAGCGGTAAAAAAATTGCCGAGAGATTTAGACATTTTTTCTTCATTGATATTAAGAAAACCAAAATGCAGCCAATATTTTACAAATGGTTTTTGATTTGCAGCTTCGCTTTGTGCGATCTCATTTTCGTGATGAGGAAATATTAAATCATTTCCGCCGGCGTGAATATCAAACGTTTCTCCAAGATGTTTGCAGCTCATAGCAGAGCATTCAACATGCCAGCCTGGTCGCCCTTTGCCCCATGGACTATCCCAAAAAGGTTCACCTTCTTTAGCTTTTTTCCATAATGCAAAATCCAATGGATCTTTCTTTTCTTCATTAGCATCTATCCTAGCACCAACTTCAAGTTCTTCCGTATTCTTTCCGCTCAACTTTCCATATTCACTAAAACGCTTAACATCATAAAAAACATTTCCATCTATGTTGTAAGCATAATTTTTATCAACAAGCTTTTTAATCATATCAATCATTTCGTGCATATGTTCTGTTGCTTTCGGATAAACCGTGGCCTTTTTGATTTTCAGTTTTGTTATATCTTCAAAAAATGCATTGATATAATCTGTTGATACATCTTTAGCTTCACGCTTTTCTTCCAGCGACTTCTTAATAATTTTATCATCAACATCGGTAAGGTTCATAACGAATTTTACTTTGTAACCTTTGTATTCGAGATACCTGCGCACCATATCAGCCATAATAAATGAGCGTGCATTGCCGATATGGAAATAATCATATACGGTAGGACCGCACACATAAAATTTAACTTCGTTAGGATCAATCGGAATAAATTCTTCAACTTTTTTTGTAAGTGTGTTATAAAGTTTTAACATTTTAGTTTCTATTTGTTTGATATTTATGCTTGCAAATATAAGTAAGAATAAAAGTCATTGCGAATTTCAAATGAAGAGCGAAATACAATTTATAATTTAGTTGCTTCTATAATTTTATAATGACATTCAGTTTCGTAGTTTTTCTAAAAGGAGCTTAAAATCATCCGGTAATTCAGAATCAAATCTTACAAGTTCATTCGTGTGTGGATGAATAAAACCAAGAGTTTTTGCGTGCAATGCTTGTCTCGGCATTATATTTAAAAGGTTTGCTATTCTGCTTTTAATTTTTGCAGAATCAAATCCAGCCTGGATTTTATTTCCGCCATAAGTTGCATCACCCAAAATCGGTCTGCCAATACCGGAAAGATGAACTCTTATCTGATGGGTTCTGCCGGTTTTAAGATTTAGTTTCAAGTAAGTTGTAAACTCGAATTGTTCTATAACTTTATACAGAGTTACAGCTTCTTTTCCTTCTTTATCACTTATAGTGAATTTTTTTCTATCACTTTTACTTCGTGCAATCTTTGTAGCAATTTCTCCTTCAACATTTTTAAACCTACCCCAGCAAATTGCGTGATATTCTCTTTCAATTGTATGTTTAGAGAATTGAGCAGCTAACTTAGCATGTGTAAAATCATCTTTCGCAACAACCAAAAGTCCGCTTGTATCTTTATCAATCCGATGAACGATTCCAGGTCTGCCTGCTTCATTAACAGAACTTAAAGACTTTGTATGATGAAGAAGTGCATTAACAAGTGTTCCTGTATAATTTGCATAAGCCGGATGAGCAACCATTCCTGCTGGTTTGTTTACAACAATTAAATAATCATCTTCATAAACAATATCAAGTGGAATCTCTTCTGGCTCAACATCTTCAGGTCGTGGGGAAATAATTTGGATTGCTTCAATCTTATCAAATGGTTTTACACTGTAATTTGACTTTACGACAATGCCATTTACCTTTACTAATCCTACATCAATTGCTTTTTGAATTTTTGAACGGGTTGTATTTTCGATATGATGGGTAAGAAATAAATCTATTCGCTCTTTCTTTTTTCCCTCCGGAACATCAATCAGAAATTTCTTTTGGCTTATCAGTTTGCTCATTTATCTGATCTTCTTTTCTTTTTTCCGGATTATCACTTCTTACCTCTGTAATTTTCTCGGATACAACTGTTTCAGATGTGCCTGATAATTCAACTGTATTTTCATTTGCTTCAATTTTTTCACCATTCTTTTTATAAAACAATATCAGTATCAGAACACCGATTGTTACTGCCGCATCAGCAATATTAAAAACAGGCCAGCGATCGTAACTTCTTCCGAATAAAGTAAAATTAAAGAAATCGAAATCAAAAAAATCAACTACCTTTCCATAGAACAACGGAGCATAATCAAAAAATACTCCGTAAAATGTTCTATCAATCAGATTGCCGACTGCACCCCCCAGAATGCAGGCAATAGCAATTCGTAAGCTTAAACTTTTATCCCTTATTGCGTACAGATAAATAACAAGACCAATACTTGCAACCAAAGAGAATATTGATATTATCATTTTAAAGCTGTCTCCGGGATCGTAGCCAAAAGCCATACCCGGATTTTCAACAAAAGTTAATCTGAAAAAATCTCCCCAAACCGGAATCATCTGTCCAAGGTACATACCTTCGTAATTTAATCCTAAGAATGGAATTGCAAATCCTTTAACCAATAATTTTGTTACCTGATCTACAACAACAATAGCTAATGATAAATACAATGCTTTCAAAAAAAGTATGCTCCTTTAATAATCCTCAACAGATTTCCGGTTTATCTTTTTTCCTGCTTCTGTTTCATAGGTAAACAAAGCTGGCTATGAGGAACTGCAGCTAATCTTTCTTTTGGAATTAACGGACAAGTCGGGCAAAGATGTTGAGGTTCTTCGATACATTCAACACAAATACCGTAAGTTCCATTATCAATTCTTTTTAATGCATCTTCAAGGTAACCTAAAAATTTATTTTCCCTTTGTGCATAAAGAAAAGTTTTTTCTCTTTCCATTGCATCTGTTCCCTGCTCAGCCATATGCAGTGAATAAGGAGAATTTTCATTTATATATTCACCTGTTGTGGGATCAAGCATCTGCTCTCTTAAATTCTGTAACTGCTCGAGAATTTCATCGCGTTTTTCAAGTATTATCCCTCTGAAATAATCAAGATCCTTTTTGCTGTATCCTTTTATTTTTTTCAAAGCAGCAGCGCGATTAGCAGCTACCATTTCGGGAGTGATTATTTCTTCTTCTTTAGGTTTTGAAACAACCGGTTTGGTTCTGGGTTTTACAATTAGTCTCTTTTCAATCTGCTTTTTTACCGGAGCTGTTTTTTTCGCCGGGGTTTTTGTTTTAACCGCAGTTGTCTTTACAACTTTTTTGACTTCTTTTTTCTTTGCTGCAGTTTTCTTCTTCGGTGTTTCCTTCTTTAAAGTTTTCTTGGGTTTAGATACCTTAACCTTTTTCTTCTTAATTTCTTTTTTCTTCACAACTTTTTTAGCTGTTTTAGAAGGGCTTTTCTTTACATTTTTTTTAACTGTTTTTTTTGCTGCCATAATTGCATCTCCTTTAATTTAACTTAAAGCTTTTCGATGTTAATTGAACAATCAAACTCGCCTATTTTAAATTCCTGTATAAAACCGTTGTTTGAACCGGCTTTATCAGATAATTTTTCCGCAAGAGTTTCAGTGGAAATATATTGATTAAAATTCTTTATTGCTCTAACTAAATTTTCAGAGCCGGTAAAGTTAATAATAATTTTATCAGTTACATCAAAACCGGCATCTTTTCTCATGTTCTGGACTCTGTTTACAAATTCACGTGCAAGTCCTTCTTCTATCAATTCATTATTCAGTTCCGTATCCATTGCAACTGTAATTCCGGCTTCTGCCTCAACAACCCAGCCTGTAATCTCAGAACTAATAATTTCAACATCATCCTTGCCAATAATTACTTCCTCACCGTCAACATTTAATTTTATTTCTTCATCATTTTCAATTTTTGTTATCTCATCCTTGGTGAAGTTTTTTATCATTTCAGAAATTGTTTTTACTTTTTTACCAAACTTTGGTCCGATTGATTTAAAGTTGGCTTTTGCAGATTTATTTACTATCTCAGAATCATCAGTTAATATTATCAACTCTTTGATATTTACTTCTTCAAGAATAACATCCTGCATCTTGGATAAAGCATCGTGTTTACTCTTATCCAAAGCCACCATAATTTTTTGTAATGGCTGCCTTACTTTAAGATTATTTTTTGCACGCATTGCTCTAGTCAGATAGACAACATTTTGAGCAACTTCCATTTTTTCTTCAAGAACTTTATCACGATAAGTTACTTTTGGAAAATCCGAAAGATGAACAGAACCGTAGCTTTCAAGTTTAGTCTCGTTGTTTAGTTCAAGATAAATTGTTTCCGAAATAAACGGTGCAAATGGTGATGTCAGTTTACATACAGTTGACAAACATTCATACAATGTCTGATATGCAGATAGCTTTTCTTTATTCATTTCGGATTTCCAGAAACGTCTTCTGCTTCTTCTTACATACCAGTTAGAAAGCTGATCAATTGTAAAATTGGAAACCGAACGCGCAGCCTTGGTAACATCGTAATCATCCATCAACTGTTCATATTCTTCTACAAGCGCATTTAATTTAGAAATTATCCAGCGATCAATCTCAGGTCTTTCTTCATAAGGGATAATATCTTCTTTGAAATTAAATCCATCAATATTGGCATAAAGAGCAAAGAACGAGTAAGTGTTTATCAGAGTTCCAAAGAATTTTCTCTGAACTTCAGCCAATCCTTCTTCATCAAATAATGTCGGGCGCCACGGCGGTGAGTTAGTTACTAAATACCATCTTGTTGCATCAGCTCCATATTTATCAAACAATGCAAACGGATCAACTGTATTGCCCAAAGATTTGGACATTTTCCTTCCGGTTTTATCAAGTATCAATTCGTTTACAATTACATTTTTGAATGCAACACTATCAAACAACATTGTAGCAATTGCGTGTAATGTGTAAAACCAGCCGCGTGTCTGATCAATTCCTTCGCAAATAAACTGTGAGGGGAATAAATTCTTTTCAAAAGCCTCTTTGTTTTCAAAGGGATAATGATATTGAGCAAACGGCATTGCACCTGAATCAAACCAGACATCAATTACTTCTGGAGTCCGTTTATAGATTTTTCCGTTTTTCTCAAATAATATCTTATCAACAAACGGTTTATGAAGATCAAGATCTTTTAAATCTTTTAAAGAAATTCTCTTTCCGTCTTCTTCAATAAATCCGTTTTTAACTTCTTCAATACTTCCGATTGCAAAAGCATCGCCATCTTCGCTTACCCAGATTGGCAGCGGTGTTGCCCAGAATCTATCCCGCGATAAAGCCCAGTCCTTATTTTCTTCAAGCCAATTTCCAAATCTTCCGCTTCCGACTTCAGGCGGCTGCCAATTGATTTGTTTATTCAGTTCAACCATTCTATCTGCAATTGATGTTGTCCGGATAAACCAGCTCTCGCGTGCATAATAAATAACCGGAACATCAGGATGACGCCAGCAAAACGGATATGTATGAAGAATTGTTTCTTTCTTAAAAAGCTTTCCTTCTTTCTTTAATTTTACAATGATATCCTGATCGGCATCTTTAACAAACTTGCCTGCAAAATCTGTTACTTCATCAGTGAAAATTCCTGCACGGGTAACCGGTTGAAGCATCGGTAAATCATATTTCTTGGACATTTCATAGTCATCAGCACCAAATGCCGGAGCAATATGCACAATACCCGAACCATCTTCCGTGCTGACAAAATCGCCTTCGATAACATAAAAAGCTTTTTTATCAACTTCGCAATAGTCCATTAATTGTTCGTATCTGAAACCGACAAGGTCTTTACCTTTCATCTCAGCAAGAATTTCGTATTCTTCTTCAACAACCGATAATCTTTCTTTTGCCAGAATAATGATATTACGATCTGTTTTGATTTTTACATAATCAATATCAGAACCAACAGCTAACGCCACATTTGAAATTAAGGTCCAGGGAGTTGTTGTCCATACAAGAAAATGTTCATCAGAATCAGCTAATTTAAATAATACATAAACCGATGGGTCCTTTGTTTCGCGGTAACCAAGTGCAAGTTCGTGTGATGAAAGAACAGTTTCGGATTTGGGATCCTGCGGAACAATTTTATAATCTTTATAAATAAGTCCTTTATCAAATAATGTTTTTAGTGCCCACCAAACCGATTCGATATAATTGTTATCAAGAGTTATATAAGCTGATTTAAGATCAATCCAGTACCCCATTCTGGTTGTCATTTTTTCCCATAGATCAAGATAGGTAAAAACTGATTCGCGGCATTTCTGATTATACTTTTCAACGCCGTATTCAAGAACTTCACTTTTATGTTTTATTCCAAGTGATTTTTCAACTTCAATTTCAACAGGCAAACCGTGTGTATCCCATCCGGCTTTTCTGTTAACACGATAACCCTGTAAAGTTTTGTAACGGCAAACAAGATCTTTTAACGTTCTTGCCATTACATGATGAATACCGGGCTTTCCGTTGGCAGTCGGCGGACCTTCGTAAAATGTCCAGGATCTATTTTCATCCCGTGTGGAAATACTTTTCTCAAATACTTTATTTTCCTGCCAGAACTGAAGTATTATTTGTTCTAACTGAGGATAACCAATTTTTTCTAAATTCTGTTTAAACATTTTTAAATCGCTATAGATATAGTAATACTATAATTCTTCGTACTTTTTAATTAATTCTCTTTCTGTATGAATAAACTCTTTCAGCTCACGTTCAATTCTTTCTTTTTTAAGAATGGTATTTTTTGCGTGCAGCTCTGCATCATTGATAAGTTTTTCAGCTTTAACTCTGGCTTCTTTAAGAGCCAACTCAGCTTCTTTTTTTGCATCGAGCATTGTTTGCTCATAAACTTTTATTTTTTCTTTCAGCAAAACGCTTTCTCTTTCAGAACCAAGCACTTCCTGAACCGCCATTCCGAAAAATCCCATTGCACCAAGCATAATATTTCTTAAGCTGTAAAGGATAATATTCTCAGTAATCAACTGTGAAGCAGAAAAATACTCATTAAAGAAAATCACTGTGAACAGACTGAGCGCTGTAATCGCTATAATTATCGCAAAAACAATTTTGCCGCCATGCTGCCATCCCAAAACACGGTTAATAAACCATCCGCAGCTAAAACTGAAAATCGAAAGAACAAACCACACAGCAAAATTAAGCTGCCCGAAATCAAACAGATTTGTATTGAGGAAATTGGAAAAGAATAAAAACACAGCAAGCAGCACTGCCGCGCCGTAATTAACCAACATTCTTTTAGGTGAAAATGCCATTATAATCTCTTTATTAATTCTTTCATAATTAAAGTCATTTTAGGTTCTGCTTTCATCGCTGCAGCAATTATTTCTTCAACATTTACAGGTTTAAGATTTTCTGGAAAGCACTCATCAGTAATAATACTCATTCCAAAAACTTTCATACCCATATGATTTGCAACTATGTTTTCAGGAATTGTTGACATTCCCACAACATCTGCACCTGTTGCACGCAAAAATTTATACTCAGCTTTTGTTTCTAAATTAGGACCGGGAACAGCAACGTAAACACCTTTATGTAATTTTATATTATTTTCTTTTGCAACTTCTTCAGCAAGCTTAACCAGCTCAAGTGAATATGGTTCACTCATATCCGGAAATCTCGGACCAAGCTCATCTTCATTTTTTCCGATAAGCGGATTATCGCCAAGCAAATTTATATGATCAACCATCAGCATTAAATCACCTTTCCGGTAATCGGGATTCATTCCTCCGCAGGCATTTGAAACAACAAGTGTTTTTACTCCAAGAAATTTCATAACGCGCACGGGATAAGTAATCTGCTGCATTGTGTAGCCTTCATAGTAGTGAAATCTGCCTTGCATTGCAACAACTTTTTTTCCGTTAATTGTACCAAAAATTAATTTACCTTGATGCGATTCCACAGTTGAAAGCGGAAAATGAGGTAGATCAGCATAATCAATCTGATGATCAATATTAATTTCTTTTACAAGTCCGCCAAGACCGGTACCAAGTATAATTCCAACTGGATAATTATCAGAAGAAAATTTCCTGATGACTGTTACAGTTTCATTTATTTTCTTGATCAGGTCAGTCATAAAATTTTATTAAGGATATCATTAAGATCAATATCCATTTTATTTGAATCCTCTGCTTTTTTGCCGGAAGATTTTTCTTCGCCGGCTCGTTCAACCTTCAGTTCAAGCAAGTTTGCCTGTGAGTTTACAATTGCCTTAAGCTTTGCAATTATAAGATCTTTTTCCTCTCTTAGATTAACAACAGCATTGCGAATATCATTTGTATTTTCACGAGCTTTTTCAATTATCTGTGCAGCCTTTAGCTCAGCTTCTTTTAACATCAGGCTTGTTTGCTTTTTTGCTGCTTCTAAAGATTTGGTTGAATTTTCCTGTGCTTTTAAAAGTGTATCCTGAAGATTTTTCTCAATCTTTTTATATTCATTTATCTGCTCAGTTAAAGCTTCAACTTCACTTTTTAATGATCCATTTTCTTCATTGATTTTCTGAACCTCATCAGCCAGAGATTCTAAAAAATTCTGTACTTCATCAGGATCAAATCCACGCATTTTTTTTGTGAATTCCTGTTGACGGATTTCCAACGGAGAAATTTTCATATCTGTCTCCAATCTTTCGAATAATCTCTATCGCCGAAAATTGCGCTGCCTATTCTTATCATTGTTGCACCTTCTTCTATTGCAATTTCAAAATCACTGGTCATTCCCATTGATAGCTCGGTAAGATTATATCCTTTATTGTTAATTTTATTTTTCAAGTTACGCAAATCTCTGAAACTTTTCCGAATAATGTTTACATCATCAGTTAACGGCGCCATAGTCATCAATCCTGTTAACTTAATGTTTTTCAGCTCCGAACATTTCTTAACAAGATTTAGTATTTCAATTTCAGTTTCTAAACCGGATTTTGTTTCTTCGCCGGATGTTTTTATCTCTAATAAAATCTTTTGAACTTTCTCAATCTTTTCTGCCCGTTTATTTATCTCTTCAACAAGTTCAACTGAATCAACAGAATGAATAAGCTCAGCAGAATTAACAACATACTTAACTTTATTCTTCTGCAAAGTTCCGATAAAATGCCAGATTACTTCATTTTGAAGTCTTTCAAATTTAAGAACCAATTCCTGCGCACGGTTTTCGCCAAAATCTGTTAATCCGCATTTTTTTGCTTCCAGGATTGAATCAACGCCAAAATATTTTGAAACTGCTATAATTCTGATATCAGCAGAGTTTCTGCCCGCTTTTTTACAAGTTTCCTCTATTTTTTGCCTTAAAATGGCAAGATTTTCAGCAATCATTTTAAAAACAGGTCGTGAATTTATCCTGATAATTGTTAAAAAACAAAGAAATTTTAAGTGTATTTAATAATCATTTATTTTTAATCTTGCAAATATAATCTATAACAAAGTGATGTGCTTAAAAAATTTATTAAGCTATGATATTTGTGCACTTTAATTTCTTTTACTGAAATGATTTTTACTAAGATAAAATATTATTTTGAACAAAAACACTAAACTTTTTTGCGATATTTACGATAATTAGCTAACTGGGGAAATCCTGATTCAGTTCTTAAGCCTCAAGAACTGAAATTTTTCAGAAACAGATAAGAAGAGCTCTTCGGAGCTCTTTTTTTATTGTGAAAATAGAGTTAATAGGTTGCTTCTTTTTAAGAAGGAATTCAGGTATTAGGGCTTTTTACTACATTTGAAATACATTGCTTAGTTTTGTAGTGTTATTAATAAAACATTTATGGAGAAACAATGGGCTTTGAATTATTAGATAAAATAAAAACAAATGCGAAATCAAAAAACAAAACAATTATACTTCCTGAATCTCACGATGAGAGAGTTCTTAAAGCAGCAGAAATTTTAACGAAAGAAAAAATCTGTAAGGTAATCACACTTGGCAATTCTGCCAAAGTAAATGAAGATGCAAAAAAGCTCGGTGTTGATTTAACCGGAGTTGAAATTATTGATCACACAACTCATCCGAAGTTTAATGAATTTGCAAACATTTATTATGAGTTAAGAAAGAAAAAAAGAATGACTCCTGAGCAGGCAATTGAAGTAATGAAACTGGATATCTTTTTTGCAGCAATGATGCTTCGTGAAGGATTGGTTGATGGCAGTGTTGCAGGTTCGTTTGCATCAACTGCTGATGTAATGAAAGCAGGAATACAAATTGTCGGAATGCCTCAGGGAATTTCAATTGTTTCAAGCTTCTTTTTAATGTTGTTTAAAGATAAAGCTTTCAGTTTTGCTGATTGTGCAGTTGTTCCAAATCCGGATGCGCAACAGCTTGCAGATATTGCAATTTCAACTGCTGATAATCATAAAAAATTAACCGGTGAACAGCCGCTTGTTGCAATGTTATCTTTCTCTACAAAAGGCAGCGCAAAACACGAACTTGCAGATAAAGTTATTCAGGCAACAGAAATTATAAAAACAAAAAGACCTGATCTTAATGTTGATGGCGAACTTCAGTTTGATACTGCAATTGTTTCATCAATCGGTAAGAAGAAAGCACCCGAAAGCAAGGTTGCGGGTTTAGCTAATGTGCTTGTTTTTCCGGATCTGAATGCTGGGAATATCGGATACAAAATTGCTCAGCGCTGGGGCGGAGCTGAAGCTGTTGGTCCAATGGTTCAGGGTTTACAAAAACCGTTTTTCGATTTAAGCCGCGGCTGCAGTGTTGATGATATTGTAAACACAGCTTCAATAAATGTTTTAATGGGATAAAAAAACTTTCTTTTGGCAGCCGCAATCTTCAGTTTGTATTTATATCAATTTATTTCAGACTGTAAAACTGCGGCTGCTGATTTTTAAATTCTTCTTACATTTTACTTCTTTTGGAATATCTGCTCCAATACTTTCTTCAATAATTAAACAAGAATAACTATTTTTGTTAATCTAATAGTAATTAAAAAATATTTAACCAAACGAGTATTAAAAATGGGATCAAAAATCATCTGGACAAAAATTGACGAAGCTCCGGCATTAGCAACTTATTGTCTTCTGCCAATTGTTAAATCATTTATCAAAGGAACAGGAATTGAAATTGAAGAAAAAGATATTTCACTTGCCGGAAGAATCATTGCAAATTTTCCTGATCATTTAACTGAAGAACAAAAAATTCCGGATTATTTAACAGAGCTTGGCGAAATTGCAAAAACACCGGATGCAAATATTATTAAGCTTCCAAATATCAGCGCATCTATTCCGCAATTAAAAGAAGCTATTAAAGAGCTGCAGAGCAAAGGATATAAAATTCCTGATTATCCTGAAGAACCAAAAACAGAGGAAGAAAAACTATTAAAAGAAAGATTTGCAAAAGTTCTCGGCTCAGCAGTTAATCCTGTTTTAAGGGAAGGAAATTCGGATAGACGGGCAGCTGCTTCGGTTAAAAAATTTGCACAAAAACATCCGCATAAAATGATGAAACCCTGGCCTGAATCAGGATCGAAAGCCAGAGTTGCTTTTATGAAGCAAAAAGATTTTTATGGTTCTGAAACTTCTGTTACACTTGATAAAGATGATGTTGTAAAAATCGAATTTACAGGTAGCGATGGAAGTAAAACAATATTAAAAGAGAATCTGAAACTTAAAAACGGAGAAGTAATTGACTCTGCTGTAATGAATGTAAAAGAGTTAAGAAAATTTTATGCTGATACAATTGAAGAAGCAAAAAAGGATAATGTTCTTCTCTCATTGCATCTTAAAGCAACAATGATGAAAATATCAGACCCGATTATGTTCGGTCATGCTGTTTCGGTGTATTTCAAAGATGCACTTGAAAAACATTCTGATACTCTTAAAGAAATCGGAGTTAATGTTAATAACGGTTTGATGGATGTTTTAGAAAAGTTAAAGAAACTTCCGGATGAAAAACGGATTGAGATTGAAACAGATATAAATAAGACTTACGAATATCAGCCTGAACTAGCAATGGTTGATTCACGAATCGGAAAAACAAATCTTCATGTTCCTAATGATGTTATTGTTGATGCTTCAATGCCAAATGTTGTTCGTGATGGCGGCAAAATGTGGAACAGAAAAGATGAACTTCAGGATTGTATTGCTATGATTCCGGATCGTTCTTACGCTACAATGTATCAGGCAATTATTGAAGATGCAAAAACAAAAGGACAGTTTGATCCGGCAACAATGGGCGCAGTTTCTAATGTCGGATTGATGGCACAAAAAGCTGAAGAATATGGTTCACACGATAAAACATTTGAAGCAAAAGCTGATGGAGTTATTCGTGTTGTTAATGCAGATGGAAAAACTTTACTTGAACAAAAAGTTGAAGCGGGCGATATTTTCAGAATGTGTCAAACTAAAGATGCAGCAATAAAAGATTGGGTAAAACTTGCAGTTAACAGAGCAAGGATTTCCAACACTCCAGCAATTTTCTGGCTTGATGAAAACCGCGGACACGATAAAGAGATAATTGAAAAAGTAAAAAAATACCTTCCGGAAAACGATACAACTGGATTGGAAATCAAAATTCTAAAGCTTGATGATGCGATGAAATACACTCTCGAAAGAACGAGAAAAGGGCTTGATACAATTTCAGTTACAGGGAATGTTCTTCGTGATTATTTAACAGATCTTTTCCCAATACTTGAACTCGGAACAAGTGCACGAATGTTATCAATCGTTCCTTTGTTAAACGGCGGCGGATTATTTGAAACAGGTGCGGGCGGTTCTGCTCCAAAACATATTGAACAACTAGTTAAAGAAAATCACTTAAGATGGGATTCACTCGGTGAGTATTGCGCTTTGGTTCCTTCATTTGAAATGATTGCTGAAAAAACTAAAAATCCAAAAGCAGCGCTACTTGCTGAAACACTTGATACCGCAATTGGTAAATATCTTGAAAACGGAAAAATGCCTTCCAGAAAAGCTGGTGAAATAGATAATCGCGGTAGTTCATTCTATCTTGCATTATATTGGGCAGAAGCTTTAGCCGAACAAAACAAAGACGCTGAAATGAAAAATCGTTTTGCTAAGATTTATAAAGAGATAAAAACAAATGAAGAGAAAATTGCAAACGATTTAATTTCTGTTCAGGGCAAACAAGTTGATACAGGCGGTTATTATATGCCGGATGATAACAAGACATCAGAAATAATGAGACCGAGCGAAATCTTTAATAAGATAATTGATGAGATGTAATTATTTTTCCTTATAATATTTTTTATTAACGGATAGAGAATTTATTTCTATCCGTTTTTTATATTAGCTCAATCAAATTTGTGTTAAAGCTATTTCGAGATTAATTTTTCCTCAAAAGTTTAGTTGAACAAAAAATAATAATCAGATAAGAATTCATTTTTCAAATAAATCAAATAAATATGGATAAAATATTTTCTAAAGTTCCTTTTATAGATCAGTTATTAAAAGGTGTAGGTCAGATAATGCTGCAGGAAAACCGATGGACAGGATTGCTTTTTCTTGTTGGTCTTTTTATCGGAAGCTGGCAATATGCCGTTGCAGCGGCATTATCGGCTGCTGCCGGAACAGTTATAGCAAAATTATTTAAATATAATCAACATGAAATTGATGCCGGATTATACGGATTCAGTCCTGCATTGGTAGGTGTTGTCTTAGTATTCTTATTTGAAGATATATTTCTAATCTGGATGTTGGTTATCGTTGGCGGTGCTTTGGCAGCAATGATTCAGCATTTCTTTATTGTTAAAAAAATTCCCGCTTACACTTTCCCGTTTATTTTAGTTGCCTGGGCTTTTATATTTTTTATACGGCAATTCACCGAAATTCAACCATCTGAGTTACTCCAGATAAAATTTATTCCTACACAATATGATAGTTTTTTGGCTCCGACAAATGGCTTTGGTGAGGTTATCTTTCAAGCAAGTGCATTATCCGGAATAATATTTTTCATTGCAGTTTTTGTAAATAATCCCATTGCAGCTTTATATAGTTTAGCTGCCTCACTTTTAGGTGCTGGACTTTCATTAATGAATGGTCAGCCAATGGAGCAAATTAATTTGGGATTATTCGGATTCAATGCTGTCTTAACTGCAATTGTTTTTGCGGGCACAAAAAAAACTGACGGACTTTGGGTGCTGGCAGGAGTAATTATTACAATCGTAATACATAATCTTCTGATTGATTATCATATACTCGATATTGTCGGCGGAGTATTAACATTTCCGTTTGTTGCAGGAACCTGGGTTACTCTGTTGATACAAAAAGTTTTTATAAAGAAAGGCTAATCGTTTTAGAGATTAACAAAGGAATAAATAAAAAATATTAATAATTGATTTTTACTTTGTTTACTGCGATTAAATAATTTCTATCCTTTAAGAAGCACTTTACTTTTTTCTTGTTGTGCTGATATTTGGTAGAAAAGCTGTAAGTAAACCGATCAAAGGAAGAAAAGAGCAGAGGTGAAAAACAAAATAAATATCGGTATGATCAATCAGATTGCCGATCAATGCTGAGCCTAATCCACCCATTCCGAAAGCAAAACCAAAAAACAAACCGGCAACTAATCCAAGTTTACCGGGAATAAGTTCCTGGGCATAAACTAGAATTGCAGAAAAAGCTGAAGCAAGAATTACTCCGATTGGTATTATTAAAACTGAAGTCCAGAACAAATTAGCATAAGGTAATGCAATTGCAAATGGCGCTGTGCCCAAAATAGAAACCCAGATAACATATTTTCTTCCGATCTTATCTCCAATCGGTCCGCCCAATAATGTTCCAACTGCTATTGAAAATAAGAAAATGAAAAGATAAACCTGAGATGTTTGAACAGATACATTAAATTTTTCTATCAGATAAAAAGTAAAATAACTTGTCAGGCTTGCCATATAAAAATATTTGGAAAAAATAAGCACAAGTAAAATAATCACAGCAATTATCACTTTTCGTTTCGGCAGTTTGTTGTCAAACGATTCCCAAGTTTTACTTTTAGAAAGATGAACTCTCAATAAATAATTTTTATACCACTTCCCTACTCTTCTTAAAACAGTGATAGCAATTAAAGCAACCAAAGTAAACCATAAAATACTTCTCTGACCATAAGGCACAATAATCCCGGCAGCAAGCAAAGGTCCGAAAGAACTTCCTGCATTTCCGCCAACCTGAAAAACAGATTGTGCTAATCCTCTTCTTCCGCCGGAAGCAGCATTTGCCATTCGCGATGATTCAGGATGAAAGATTGAAGAGCCTGTTCCGATTAATGCAACAGATATCAGTATAAAATAAAAGTGATTTGCAAACGATAGGAATGCTAATCCCGTTAGTGTAAAAGTCATACCGATTGCTAATGAATATGGTTGTGGTTTTTTATCTGTATATAATCCAACCAAAGGCTGAAACAATGAAGCAGCAAACTGAAAAGTTAGTGTAATCAATCCGATTTGAGAAAATGTAAGATCATAATTGCTTTTTATAATCGGATAGATTGAAGGAATTAAAGACTGCAAAGTGTCGTTTAATAAATGAGAGAAGCTTAACGCAAACAAAACCGGAAATACAGTTGCCTTATCTTTATTAAATTCTGAAAAGTGTTTAGTCATAAAGTGAAAAATTTTTACCGGCAAAAATAATAAATAGTAAGACTCATTATCAGATTAAGTAAAAAAAATTTATCAAGTTATGTTAGTTTGTTTGAAGGCTTGTATTGTATAAAATATTGTGAAAGCGTGAGTGTTTTTATTTTATTAAAAAAGCAATCGTATAATCTTAAACAATTTCAAATAATGAAATCTTGGAGTTGATGTAGAAAGGACTTAATACTAAAAAATCTTCTTAAAAGGGTTTGTTTAATAATATAGTTTTTATGAACAAATACTTTTTCTCATCTGCTCATTACTTTCTCCAAACATCGTTCTATCATCTTCACTGCTTTATCAATTGTTTCCTTTTTCGTTCTGAAAACCAAAATTGCAATTCTGATAACAAACTGTCCGTTGATAACAGATGAACTTAAAAATACATCACCATCTGCATGAATTTCTTTCATAAGCTGTTTGTTTTTTTCATTTGAATCAAATTTAAATGGATACCAAAAATAACTTACAGAAAGATCGGGTTCCGGCCCAACCTTAAAACCAAGTTCGCTTAATTTATTTCTAAAATATTTAACCAATAATAATTTCTCTTCAAGACAAGCGACAAATGGTTCAACACCGTGAATTTGCAAAGGCAGCCAAACACGCAATCCTCTAAAATGTTTTGTAAGTTCGGGTGAAAGATTAGCCGGACTTTTTATCATTTCTTCAGTTACTGCATCCTGCATATAGTTGGCAGTGTAATAATTAGAATGTAAAACGGAATTTTTATCTTTTATTAGAACCGCTCCAACTCCATAAGGAATGAACATCCCTTTATGCGGATCTATAATAAGTGAATCAGCATTTTCAATTCCTTTAAATAAATCTTTCTTCGAAGTTAAAATAAAAAATCCGCCATAAGCAGCATCAACATGAAACCACATTTTATATTGTTTAGCAATTTCAGATATTTCATTCAACGGATCAACTGCACCGGTATCTGTAGTTCCGGCTGTTCCAACAACAAGAAATGGATTCAATCCGGAAGATATGTCTTTCTCAATCGTCTTAATTAACGAGTTTGTTTTTAATCTGTGGTTTTCATCTAATTCAACATACCTTATAATGATATCTTCAAGACCAATAATCCGCAAGACTTTTTGAACTGAATGATGAACTTGCTCAGTTAAATAAACCACACTTTTTTGAATTAATTCATTTTTAATTTTGTGTTTATCTCTTGCTGCTGTAAAAGCAATTAAAGCAGATACTGAACCTACTGAAGTAAGATTACCAACTGAACTTTCAGGAAAAGAAAAAACTTTCTTCAACCAATTAATTACTTCTTTTTCAATGTCGGCAGCACCGGGAGATGCATAATAAACACTTGCATAAGGATTGGTAACCGCTGCAATAAAATCAGCAAGTGCCGCAGTAAATATTCCGCCGCTTGGAATATAGCCCAAATGTTTACCGGAAGCAGCATTGATTCCAGTTTCCGCAACCTCAGCCTGATAAACATTCAGAAGTTCTTCAAGCGATCTTTTTTTATTTTTTATAACCAGTGAGCCGGGTTTTCTTTCACTAAATACTTTTAAGTCATCAAGTCCTGATAAAAATTTATTTGCATAATCTGAAACTGTTTTTATCATTCTTAACCGATCAGATTCAGCAACTTCGAGCTCATTACTGATAAAGCTCAATTCATTTAATTGTTTGATTATTTCTTCTGAGTTCATTCTAATTATTCATTTAATAATTGATTAAAAATTGCAAGAATATTAACAGGTTAAAATTACAAAGACTGGAATTAATTTTTATGATTCTGATATAATTATGATTTTTCAGTGAAAGCAATTATGTTAATTGCAATAACTCAAAAGATGAAATAACAGCATCTGATTCTTTGCTTTATTATCAATAAAAATCATATCCCAAACTAAGATTTAGTGTTGGCTGCCACCAATCCCAATAATTTGAATAATAAAAACCGGAAAGTTCAAGAAAAATATCAGAGAATACAGTTGCTTTTATTCCCAAACCCAATGAGTGTGCTAAGTGTTCTTCAACAGGCGGGTTATTTATGTATGCAGTTTCTTTATTTGTCAGATCATTAAAATAAGTTTCTTTTACTTCTCCGATATCTTCCAAGACAAATCCCAATCCTGAAAAGATAAATAATCTGAAATTATTATAAGTAAACGGAAAATATTTAGCTTCGACTGAAACTCTGATTATTCTCGAATCTTTTCCTGAAGCTGATATAAAATGAATTTCAGGAGTAGCCCACATATTTGATAAGTATTTATCAAACTTATAAGCAGAGCGGTTTACGGATGCAGATAATAAAAAGTCAGGTGAAAAATAATAACCGACACTAATTCCAAACGAATAGCCATAATACCACGATGCAGCGGTTCCGTCAGGCGGAACTTCCTCAGAGACAACATCTTTGGGATTGTAACCAACTGATGCACTTACAGATATTTGTGAGTAAGTTGAAATAGAAAGAAGTAACAGCCAGATAATCAGATATTTTATATATAAACAAGATCTCATATCAGTCTCCCTGAACTTCAGATTAAAATTAAAAATTAAACTGTATTCTCGATTAGCAATTTAACTCACAGTTTCAACCTTGGCTTAACGAAATAAAATATTTTTACATAATCATTTCAACGCTTATTACACCGAAAATTTTCTTAGTGACAAATCAACTATTTTTATAAAATATTTTCTTTGCAAGCTCTGCACTTAAAATATATCCGATGATAATTACTCCAATCAATAAAAGAAATATCGGTGGAAGCGGTGTAAACCCAAACAGTTCAATCAATGGTGAAACAGGAATAAAAATTGTAAATAAAATTATTGCCAAAGTTGTCAGCACAAGATACTTACCGGGTTTGCTTTTAAAGAAAGGTTTTCTTGTCCGAACAACCAATACAATAAGAACAGCAGAAATAACTGATTCCAGAAACCAGCCGGTTCTGAATTGTATTTTATTTGCATTCAATAACAGCAGCAAAACACCAAAAGTTAAATAATCAAACACAGAACTTATCACACCAAAAATCATCATAAACCTTCTTATAAATTTTATATCCCATCTCCTTGGTTTTTCAATCCAATCAGAATCTACATTGTCTGTTGCAATTGTCATTTCCGGTAAATCGGTTAACAGATTTATCAACAAAATTTGTTTTGGCAGAAAAGGAAGAAAAGGAAGAAACAAAGAAGCACCGGCAACACTGAACATATTTCCGAAGTTTGCACTTGTTGCCATAAAAACATATTTGATAGTGTTTGCAAAAGTTGTGCGCCCTTCCAAGATTCCGCTTAACAGAACATTTAAATCTGTTTCAAGCAAAACAATATCAGCAGCTTCCTTTGCTACATCAACAGCGCTGTCAACCGAAATACCAACATCTGCGGCGTGCAATGCTGAAGCATCGTTTATTCCATCGCCCATATAACCAACAACATTGCCGGCTTTCTTTAATGCGAGTATTATTCTTTCTTTTTGATTCGGTTCAACTTCTGCAAAGATGTTTATCTTATTTACATTGCGATATAATGCTTCATCACTTAACTGACGGATTTCTGTTCCGGTAATAATTTTTGTGTCCTTCAATCCGATTTGTTTGCTGATGCTTTCAGCTACTAATTTATTATCGCCAGTAATTATCTTAAGAGAAACTCCGGTTTTGTTCAATTCGGAAATCGTTTCAATAATATTTTTCTTAGGCGGATCGTAAAGCAAAATGAAACCGAGAAATGTCATTTCTTTTTCAGAATCTTTTTTGATGATGGAATTATCAGGCATTTTTTTGTAAGCAATTCCCAAAACCCTGTATCCATTTCCGCTCATTTCTGAATAGTAATTATTTATCTTATCTATGCTGCTTTCTATCTCTTCAACTTTTCCATTTCCCTTCTCAATAAAATCACATATATCAATTACATTTTTTAATGCGCCTTTTGTTATGATGATATTTTCATTTTTATCTGCAACAAGAATGCTGAGTCTTTTTCTTAAAAAATCATAAGGTATCTCATCTAACTTTTTATAACTATTAAGATCATTTTTTTTGTAATTGATTATTGCTTCATCAATCGGATTTACAAATCCGGTTTGATAACTTGCATTAAGCTGGGCATACAGCATTACCTTTTCACTTGTGTTGCTTTCTGAATCTGTAAAAGAATGGATTTTTACTTTGCCTTCAGTTAATGTTCCGGTTTTATCAGAACATAAAACATTCATACTGCCGAAGTTTTCTATTGAGTTGAGTTTTTTTACAATCACTTTTTTCTCAGCCATTCGTTTTGCACCGTGAGAAAGATTTATGCTTATGATTGCTGGAAGAAGCTGAGGCGTTAGACCGACCGCTATTGCAAGTGAAAAAAGAAATGAATCAACTACAGGTTTTTGTAGATAAACATTAAGTGCAAATATCAGAAAGATCATAACAAGAGTAACTTCCATCAACAGAAAACCAAACTTTCTTATACCGTGTTCAAACTCAGTTTCAGCAGGTCTTAATTTTAAACGCTCTGATACTTTACCAAACTCAGTATTGATTCCTGTTTTAACAACTACGGCTTTACCGTTCCCGCTAACAACATGAGTTCCCATAAAAAGAGTATTTGTGCGCTGACTTAATGCAGTATCTTTACTCAAAGCTGAAACACTTTTTTCAACAGGAAAAGTTTCGCCTGTTAAAGTTGATTCATCTATAAAAAGATCTTTGGAAGAAATGATAAGCGAATCACCGGGAACAACAGAGCCTGCAGAAAGAATTACAATATCACCGGGAACAATTTCTTCAACGGGAATTTCTTTTTCCTGTCCATCGCGCATTACCTTGCTTTGTATCTGAACAATTTCCAGAAGCTTCTGGACAGCATTTGTAGCTCCTTTTTCCTGCCAGAATCCGAGTATTCCGCTTATAAAAATTATTGTAAGAATAATAATTGCATCGGCAGTATCGCCAAGAAATATTGAAAGTATTGCTGCAAAAATTAAAATGATAATTACCGGACTTTTAAATTGTGCGATAAGAAGTGTAACTGCATCAGTTTTTTTCTTTGGCTTTAATCTGTTTAAGCCATACAGTTCTGTTCTTTTCTCTGCTTCAGAATTAGTAATACCGTTTGCAGTAGTTTCAAGTTCTTTAAATACTTCTTCCGGTGTAATACTCCAGAAAGCTGAAAGTTTATCGTTTTTCATTTGACTACCAATTATATTATTAAACTTAAAAAAGAGAGAGTATTTATATTCAGATAAAAAACTTTATCATTTGACTTTGTATAATCTAAAAATCAAACTCATTATATAAAAAGGGTTTGATGCTTTTATTTTTATAGTGATAGCTTTTGTTTAATGCTGTTTATTGGTTTTTACAAAAAGACAGAAGTTCGAAAAGGGCTGAGTAAGTATTATTTAAATAAGAAATTATTATATGGTAGGAATTATTGATTAAAAATTTAGAATTAACAAAAAAAATGTCTTTTGGGGGTAGAGCCTTTGAGTTGAATTGTTGGGTGCAAATATTTTCCTGCTTACTATTTTTTTTACTTAGTAAAGATGTTATGAAACACTTTTACTTAAATATTTCCTTAAAAATATTATCCAGTTTTTTATCAATATCATTATTGAATTGGGTATAAGGTATTCCAAGTTTTTGTAGAATTTTAGAAAACCTTTTATACCCCTCGGTGCTTCTTAATTCAATCCATTCACAATTTAATTTTGTTGCTTGCTGCTTATTTAAATCAGAAAGTTTATCTGCAACAAATATGCTGCTCTCTCTAGCAAAAATAGCATCAGCACTTTCCGGATTTCCCTTTCCCATAAGTTTAACTTCGCAACGATAAAAATTACTATCATTGATTAAGTAGAAATCTACTTCTCTCATAGACTCAGGAACACGAGATTGGTCATAATATTTGGCGGGAACATCAAATATTTTACATAGAGTTGTCATTAAATATTTTTCTGCACGTTTACCAGCAGTGCTCCAAAGCCCTCCACGTAATTCTGCTCTTTTTACTGCAAGTGTGTTTATAATAATTAAACTCTCACTTACATTTAAATCTACACTAACTCCTCTGAATTTTATTGTAAGTGTTAAATCTAAATCGTGTTCGGTCTCAGTTAGTTCTTTCACGGCATTGTAAAGAGTGTCATAATGCTCGTTAGAGGCTTCAATAACAATTTCTCTCTTTGCAGTATTATACATATTTGTAATGGTTTTCTTATTCAATCCGGAGTTTATTGCTATTTCATTTGATGAAAGATTTGGATTTAAGAATTCTTTTTTATACCAGTCAACAGTTATATTCTCATTTTTTAGTTTTGCATCAACAATTCTTTTAAAGAAGTCAATTGCATATTGAAGAAATTCAGCGTTAATAAGGGTTACAATTTAGATGCGATAATCTTTCCCTTTAATGAGCTTGCGAATTACATTTTTAATTACTTGGTCTGTAAGTGTCATCTATTTTTTGATTGAATAAATTGTTCTAAAGTAAAAAAACTTGTTTCTTTTTCTTTGAATAAACTTTTGTGATGAGCTTTTTGTTTCATATAATTGAAATACTTCTCATCCTTTTCTGTTAAGAAGAAATATCGATGTAAACTTTTTGCAGTTTTTCCAACCGTTCCACTTCCAGCAAATGGGTCAAAAATTAAATCGTCTTTGTATGAATAATATTTAATTACTCTTTTACATAATTCAACAGGAAAAACCGCTGAATGTATCTTGTCAAATGTTGGGTCTATTTTCCAAACATTCGTTGTTTCATATCCATCTGCAACTTTACTTTCTTTTACAGTTGCACTATCATATTGTCGGATATTCCAATCTAGTAATTTTTCAGTTTTTTTACGATAAACCATTATGTATTCCGTTACTGCATTTGGTTTATAACCAAGTGGTTTCCTATGCTGTAGAAATCCAGCATTACGATTTTTCACACTTGCTTCTGGCTTTAGCCAGATTATATCATCTATAAATTCCCATCCCATTTCAATAAGGAAAGGATGTATATCAAACGGAATAGGATATCTTTTACTTGAGTGAGCTCGGCTTACACGTGGAATTATTATTGGAGAAGTATTAAGAATAAAGAACCGCCCTTCTTTAGTGATTCTATGGACTTCTTTGAAAACCTCATCTAAAAAAAGTAAATAATCTCTGTAACTTGGATAAATAGAATAATCACGAGCATTATAGTAAGGAGGCGAAGTAAAAGTTAAATGAACACTTTCATCAGGAACATTTTTTAGAATTTCTCTAACATCTCCATTAACAATTACATTTTTTAAATAATCATGAGAGTCAGGATGTGGTTGTTCGTTTTTTGATTTGCCTTCGGAAAAAAACTCTTTATAGATTACACTTTTAACCATTTCATTTGGATGTTCAATCAATGGCTTTAATATATCTTGAACATTTTTATCTTCGCGAAAAACTAAAAGTCCTCTAATTGCCTGACAAACAACTTTAGGGTCTTCGTCCTGCAGTAATTCATACAAATACTTTTTGGATTTTGGATTTCGCATTCTGCCTAAAGAAGAAACGGCTTCGCGTCTTACAGTTGTGTCAGGATCTTTTTTTGCAACTTCACATAATGCTGATAAATAAGTTTCATCACTAAGTTTACCAATATTCTTTACTGCCCAAAATCTTATCAGGCTACTTTTGTTATGCAAAAAATTTAAGAGCCATCTTCCATCAAAATCTTTTGGTAAATAGCCAAGGTTTTCAAGAAAATATAAAATTTTATTATTCTCCCTTATATCGTTTACAAAATGGAGAATTGCACCATTACCTTTACTTTTTAATTCCTTTATATATTCTTTTGAAATCATTTGCTCAAATTTTACTTTTGACTCAAATTTACTAAAATTATTAGAAAATGTCGGTAGGCATTTTTATTATGTAAAACTGCATAACAATCTGTCTGATCACTCGCCAAAGACAACAATAATGGATTAACAATTAAAACATTTTACCTGTTTCTGGCGGGTTTTCAGCTTGCACAATTTGTTATAAACCATTTTGTATAATGTATTCTTTTTTTTCTTTAATAAAATTAATAAAGCTTTCTTTTGAAATTAAACAATAATAAGTAGATGAACTTACATCACAAACAATTCCCAGAATGAATCCTGCTCCGAATAAACCAACAAAACTTTCCCAATTTGGTTGAGGTGGATTTGGCGGTAAATATCCCAATAAACCAATTGAAGAAGTAAGAGCACCTACTATTGCTGAGTTTCTTAATAAGCTTGAAGTTCTGTCTTCATAAAATACTTCTACTTGGTTAATCTTATTTATTGCGAATAAAATAATCTTTCCATCAGAAATACAAGCTATTGAATCACTGGTTAATCTAATTGAATCACAAGTTACTTCATCACTATTCAGAACATTTAAAATTACCTTTTTTGCTTCTTGGTTAATTAACTCATTAAATGTTTCTCTTGTAATTACATTTTGAAGAAATTTATCGGATAAAGAATCAGCTATTAAATCTTTGACTAGTTCTTCTTTTGTTGAATCATAAATTACTAAACTACATTCTTGCATACCACAACCAGAAATCATTGTTAGTGCTAAAATTATTATGATTAGAATACTCGATTTGTTTTTCATTTAATCACTTATCAAAGTATTATTTTTTTGATAAAGAAATTTAATTTCCATTCAGATAAAAAACTTTATCATTTTATCCTTCTTAAATCCGAAATAGAAATACAGAAAGGACTATTTAAATATCAAAAAAAGGGATAAATTAGAGAAAAAAATATTCACCAATTGGGTGAAATAAATTTTCAACAATACTTATTCT
>JAKIZM010000014.1 GCA_022708025.1 Bacteroidota bacterium
GACAGTAGTTAAATAAGAAGTAAATTTATGAAGATC
Source organism: Bacteroidota bacterium (assembly GCA_022708025.1). Lineage (GTDB taxonomy): Bacteria > Bacteroidota > Ignavibacteria > Ignavibacteriales > Ignavibacteriaceae > IGN3. The sequence goes on from JAKIZM010000014.1 coordinate 37, forward strand.
GATTCCTGTGTAATACATTTGATACCTCCTGAAGTAAATGTTGTTGATGATAACAAATTTAACTTTTTACTTATTGGAAATATCAAGCGGTATAAAACATTGGGGTTTAGGTGGTTATGCAAGGTTTCTGCTCCGCATCAAAGTTTGGTGTACCTTGATAGGAACGTAGCCCGCAATCCCCAACGATTTCATACCGCCGACCGTTGTAGGTAAGCAAACGAAAAAGCAATATAAATAACATAATCAAAATCAATGATTGATATTTTAAAAAAACACATAGCCGTCTGATGTGCTGAATAATCTTAAGTATTAATTGAAATTATTTATAAGCTACAAAATATTCAGAATAGAAAATAAAAAAGCCCCGGTAAACCGGGGCTTTATAATCTGAAAAAATTATTATTATCCTAAATAAGCTTTAAGTCTGCCGCTTCTTTTTGATTGTCTTAAATTTCTTAAAGCTTTTTCTTTAATCTGTCTTACGCGCTCGCGAGTGAGATTAAATCTTTCGCCGATCTCTTCCAAAGTAGCAGAATGATCTCCGTCTATTCCGAAGTATAATTTAATTACTTCAGCTTCTCTTTCAGAAAGAGTTGAAAGAACATTTGCAACTTCCTTTTTCAAAGATTCGGTCATCAGTTTATTATCCGGCAGCGGCTGTTCGTCGTTCGGAAGAATATCAACCAGTGAATTTTTTCCATCATCACCTTCTTTTAAAGGTGCATCCATTGATACCTGTCTTCCGGCAATCTGAAGAGCATAAGCAACTTCATCAGAGGTCATATCAAGAATCTGAGCAAGCTCTTCTGTGGTCGGCTTTCTTTCATATTCCTGTTCAAGATCTCTGTAAGCTTTACTTATCTTGGTAAGATTTCCAACTCTGTTAAGCGGTAATCTTACAACTCTTGATTGATCAGCAATTGCCTGCATAATAGATTGTCTGACCCACCATACAGCGTAAGAGATGAATTTGAATCCGCGGGTTTCATCAAACCTTTCAGCGGCTTTAATCAAGCCGATATTTCCTTCATTGATGAGATCGCCTAAAGATAAGCCCTGATTTTGAAATTGCTTTGCAACGCTCACTACAAATCGGAGGTTTGCCTTTATTAATTTTTCCTGGGCTAACCTGTCGCCTTTTTTAATTCTGATGGCGAGTTCAATCTCATCATCCGATGTAAGAAGATCAACTTTTCCGATTTCCTGTAAATACTGATCTAATGATTTACTTTCACGGTTGGTAAACTGCTTTGTGATCTTCAAGTTTCACATCTCCTTAATTATGATTTTAATTATTTTGATTTTCCAAAAGACCCTTCTGAACAGAAGAATCGAAATGTCAAATTTGCAGGAGGCAAATATAACATTTAATTAGATAAATGTAAGTGAAAAAAGTTTCTTTTTTAAAAATTTATTTTTTCGCCCGATGCCGGGAAAAACACGCTTTTATAGCCTTTTTGCAGCAATTTTTCTCTAAAGGGCAATGCCATATCTTCTTCACCGTGTACTAAAAATATATTTTTTAATGTATTTGTTGAATTTAGACGCAGATAATCCAACAATTCCTTTTGATCGGCGTGACCCGAAAAGTAGTCCATTTTCTTAAATTTTGCTTTAACCTCATATTCTTCGCCAAAAATATTAACAAATTGATTTCCGTCCATAATTTTTCTTGCTAAAGTGTGTTCTGCGGCATAGCCCACAAACAAAATTAAATTTTTAGGATCGGAAATATTATGTGCCAGATGATGCAGGATTCTGCCGCCTTCTGCCATTCCTGATGCCGAAATAATTATCATCGGTCCTGGTTTTTCATTCAGTTCTTTAGATTCATCAGTTTTCTTAATGTATTTAAGTTTTGAAAAACCAAACGGGTCATCATTGTTCTGTAAAAATATTCTGTAGGTCTCACGGTCCAAACATTCGGGATGCGAACGGAAAACTTCCGTTGCATCAACAGCTAACGGAGAATCAACATAGATTGGAATTTCGGGAATTCTGTTCTGATTAAAAAGTTTATGAAGCATATAAACTAATGTTTGAGTTCTTCCTACTGCAAATGCAGGAATAATAATTTTTCCACCGTTATCAATTGCCTCTCTTATTGTTGCTGCAAGATCCTCTTCTACTTCTTCAGAAGGCGAGTGTAGTCTGTTTCCGTAAGTTGATTCCATAATCAGGATATCAAGATCGCGCAAAACATCCGGCGATTTAATTACCGGCGAATCCGGTCTGCCTATATCACCTGAAAATCCTAAATTGATTTTTTTATTCCCGGATTCTTCGATTTCCAAATGAACTCCGGCAGAACCAAGTATATGTCCTGCATCTCTGAATGTAAATCTGATACCGGGGAAAAGGTTTATAGTCTGATTGTATTGAACTCCGACAAATTGCTGCATTGCATTTTCTACATCTTCAAGGGTGTATAAAGGATCTAGTGAGGATTCATTTTTCTTTTTCCGTTTTTTATTTACAAACTCAATATCTTTTTCCTGCAGATGTGCAGAATCACGCAACATTATCTGGCAAAGATCAACCGTTGCTGATGTTGCATAAATTAATCCTTTAAAACCTTTGCTTACAAGATTTGGAATATTGCCGCTGTGATCAATATGTGCGTGAGATAAAATTAATGCATCGATCTCTGAAGGATTATATCTGAAGTTTTTATTCTTGTCGTAAGTTTCGCTTCTTCTGCCCTGAAATAAACCACATTCAAGTAAAATCTTTTTTCCATTAATGTGAAGTAAATGCTGTGAGCCTGTAACAGTTCTAGCGCCGCCTATAAATTCTATTTGCAAAGTTGCTCTCCTTTTGTGTTGTTTAAGGTTAAGTGTAGTCCACTTTTGAAGTGGACTACACTTTGCTAAAAGAAACTAAGTTGATCACTGCCGACAATATCATCAAAACTTTTTCCGAACAAAAATAAAACAGAATCAGCAATTGGTTTTAATTGTTTTTCGATATAGTGATCATAATCATAATCGTTATGTTTTAGTTCGATAGGGATTGGTCCGCGCTGTGTTATTACATAATAAATAGTATCTCCGGGTTCATTCAGTAATTTAGCTGCACGAACATGAGGCGGAATATTTTTAGTGTATTCTTCAATTTCTTTTCTTAATCTTTTTCTGTAGATAAGTTTATCGTCAAACTTACCGTTTTTTAATTCTTTAATAACTTCTCTTATCCAATCTTCAACTTCCTCTTTATGAAAAATCTTTTCATATAGTTCTATTTGAAAATCCTTAGCAAGATTTGTCCAATCCGATCGCACGAATTCCATCCCGACAAATTCAATATTTTCTTTATCATCTTTAACAACTAGTCCGGCATATCGTTTTTTTGCTCCTGTATCAGCACCGCGTGCTGGAGTTATAATAAACTGTTTGTAATATTTTTCAAACTGAAGCTCAAGATGTGATTCGACTTTGTATTCTTTTTTGAGTTTGTTTTTCCAGAATTGATTCAGCTCTTTAACAATTTTTCTACCTTGCACTTCACCATCTTCATCAGAAACATTTTTTAACATAACGAAAAGTGAATCAGTATCGCCGTAAATAACTTTCAGTTCCTTTTTTTCAAGATAATCCTTACTGCCGAGTAAAAGCTTATGTCCGCTGCCTGTAATTGCTCTTGGCAAATCCGGATGATAAAATCTGCAGTTGTATGAACCCATCACACCATAAAAACTATTCATCAGAATTTTTATTGCTTGCGAAAGCTGTTTATCTTTTTTCTTTTTTGCTTCATCGCGCTGCTTCATCAATTCATCAATAAAATCCGGAAGAATATGTAATGAAGAAGAAAACCTGTAACCATTCAATGTTTCTATCGTGTCAGTTTCCTTCATCAGTAAAGAATAAGGATCAATCTTAAAAGTTTGCATAATTGATGGATACAGACTTTTAAAATCAAGAACCACAACATTTTCATAAATCCCGGGAGCAGGATCAATAACATAACCGCCTGCAGCGTGTTCCACTGTGTAAATATCCTTAAGATTTGGTGCAACGAATCCAGCCTGATGTAATTTGGGAAGATACAAATGATCAAAAGCAGCGGTCATCATTCCAAGCTGATCCATTAATAAACCTGAAATCTGAGCGCGGCGGACTGATAATTCAATCAAGCCTGTTTTCTTGAAAATATCCGTTACTAAAACAGCATCTTTTAGGTTATACTCTGCAAGAGCAATTTTATCTTCTCTGAATTGTCTTTCAATCTCTTCAACTTTTTTTGTATCAGGAGCAATTGTCTTTCCTTCTCCAAGAAGTTCCTGTGCAACGGTTTCGAGTTTAAAATCTTCAAAATTAAAAAACGAAGCTCTCAACATTGCTGGTCCATCAATTACAACTCTTCCGCTTAGCGAAATATAATGTCCTGATGGTTTTCTTTGTCTTATAGAAACTCTTCCATTTGCTCTTGCAATATCAAGACTTATTCCGAGTTCGCGGCATTTATTATCAAGAAAAAGTAAATCGAAACCAATAACATGCCAGCCAATAATAATATCGGGATCAATTTCTTTAAAGCGGTTAAAAAAGCTTATCAGCAAGTCTCTTTCATTATCATAAAACAAAATGTAGTCCGGTGAGCTTTTGGGTTTTTCGCCCAACATAAAAACTTGTTTCTGTTCTTCGTGTTTTCCGGTAATATGTAAAGCAATTGAATAAAGCTGATTTGACTTTGTGCTGGTTTCAATATCCAGAGAAACAATAACAAACTGAGGTATAATTACACAAGGCTCAATAACCGGATTTATAAATCTTGTTAATGAATTTTTTTGCTCAGCGTTGCCAGTAACTTTTAATTGAGAGTTTATACCTTTTTCCATCAGATATCTTCTTAAAGGATCAACATCCGATTCAAAAGTTTTAATGTTCGATTGAGAAAGTGAATCAGCTAATACAACAAGCTCCTTTTGTGTATTCAGATAAACAGCATCAACAGGTTGATGATTAAAGTTTTTTAGTTTGGTTTCTTTTCTTAAAAAGTTTTTCTGCAGTGGATTTAATATCGCAGTATTTTCAATAAAGAAAACAGGTTTATTATTTGTGATTAATATTTCAACCGGACCAATTTCATCGCTTGTTCCGATAAGTTTAAGTATGTTTTTACCGTTATAATCAAGCCACTCGCCAGTTAGAATAAAAACATCTACAGATATTTCCTGATTTTCATTCATTAAAATTTTCTGTGTAAATATTAAACAGCTTCTGAATGTTTCTTGTTACCACTCCGGGTTTGCCGTTATTAACAAACCAATCATCTATTTTAATTACAGGTGTAACTTCAGTTGTTGTTCCTGTAATAAAAAATTCATCGTAAGTTTTTAATTCATCAACTTTAATATTTTCCTCTTTGTATTCTATTTGATTTTCTTTACAAAGCTCTAAAACTACTTTTCTTGTTATTCCATCTAAAATATAATTAGAAAGCGGTGTTGTGTAAATGGTATTATTTTTAACGGCAAAAAAACTTGTATGCGATCCTTCTGTAATAAAATTATCACGATATAAAACTGCTTCAAAAACTCCCGACGAAAAGGCTTTCTGACTTACCATAACAGCTGGTAAAATTGAAATTGATTTTATATCACATCTTAACCAGCGAAGATCTTTTTCAAGAATAATTGGAACACCTTCTTCTCTTTGTTTTCTGTTATCGACAATTGGTTTTACAAAAGCAAAAACATTTGGAGTTATATCACTTGCAAAATGATGAGTTCTTGGGAAACTGATTCCTCTGCTTATCTGTATGTAAAAAGAATAATCAGAGTTGATATTATTTTTCTTAACAAGCTCTTCGGCAATTGTTTTTATATCATTAAATCCGGAGAAAAGAATTGATAATTCAGTTAAACTATGTTTTAATCTTTTTAAATGACTATTCAATCTGAAAAGTTTCTGATTATAAGATCTTAATGCTTCGTAAGCTCCATCGGCAAAAAGATATGCACGATCAAAAGGAGAAACTTTTACATCATCTTTATGAAGAAATTTTGAATTGAAATAAACTATCATAATTACCTTATTTTTACGCAGTAAAAATAGTTAAAAGCTGAACAATGAACATTGAAGCTATTCATAAATATTGTCTGAGTAAAAAAGGCTCTGTAGAAGATTATCCTTTTGATGACGAAACACTTGTGTTTAAGGTTGGTGGTAAGATATTCGCTTTGATTCCGCTTGAAAAAATTCCTTTACAAATAAATCTAAAATGCGACCCCGAAAAAGCAATTGAATTGAGAGAAAAATATGAAAATGTTCAGCCCGGCTGGCATATGAACAAGAAACATTGGAACACAATTATTGTTGATGGAAATATCCGTTGGAGTGATGTTAAAGATTGGATTGATCATTCTTATGATGAAGTTGTAAAAGGATTAAAGAAATCAGAAAAAAATAAATTATTTAATCCAGATGATTAACCACAATACAAAAGTTAAATCCATTGGAATTGGAAATCTTTGAAAGTATTTTTAGCGAGTTAATTTAATTATTAAAATAAAAGTGAAAAAACAGTTTTTAATATTTTTAATCTGTTCTATAATTCTCTCACTTGCTGCTTTTCCGCAATCTGGAATTCAAAGTGGAAACTGGTCTGTAAATCCTGCTCTTAAATCATATTCTTTAGATAAAAATAATGGCGATAGGAAAATGACGCTTGAAATTAAGTTTGATAATCCATTTAAGGAAACACCGCAAATATTTCTTAGTGTTTTACAGCTTGATGCCGATAAAAATTCAAACTTAAGATATAAAGCTGAGATTGTATCTGTAACAAAAGACGGATTCACTATTAAAGTCCGGACTTGGGCTGATTCGCGGATATTTTCTATGAGCGGTTACTGGTTAGCTGTACCAGATTAGAAATTGTTTGATTATTCGCTGTTTTTAAAACACTTCAGTTAAATATTTGTATAAAAAATCTTGAAAATTTCTGTATCAATTTTAATATTAAAGGCAGGTTTTAAGTTTTATCTTTGCTAAAGATGAAATAACCAGGTACTTAATAAACTTAACTATTTCTATGAAAAATGTTTTACTTATAATTATTGTTTCTTCACTGTTCTTTAGCTGTCAAACAAATCCTCCTACAACTATAGATATTCCGGTAAGTGAATTTGGCACAATTAAAATTATATCAAATGTTAGCGATGCAAAAATATTTCTGGATGGTAATGATACCGGTAAATTAACTCCCGACACATTAAAAACTACAGTTGGAACTCACACAATAGAATTAAGAAAAAATAGCTACGATATAACAAGTCAGAATGTTAATGTAATAAAGAACAATACGGTTGAGATAAACTTTAACCTTTACGCAACCGATAAAGTTGTATTGATAGAAGATTTTGCAAATGTAAGCTGCGTTCCATGTGTAACAAGCAATAAAATACTTGAACAATTAACAAATCACACTTTTGGAAGGAAGAGACTTGTTGCAATAAAATTTCCGACAAATTTTCCTTCGCCGGTTGATCCTTTTTATTTAGCAAACGGACCGGATTGTAATTCGAGAATGGGTTATTACTCAATCATATTAGCGCCAACAAATGTTGTAAACGGAAAATTAAAACCCATACCTTCAGACTCAAATGATGTAAAGGAAAAAGTAATAGGCGAATTAGCAAAAATTCCTCAATTCAAGATTGATGTTCAATCAAATATCAATGCAAATAATTTTATAATTGATGTTTCGGTTGAGGTTAAAGATTTAACTAATCTGGATTTTTCCAAACTTGTTTTACATACTGTTGTAACAGAAACGAATATCGAATTTGCAACTCCCCCCGGATCTAACGGTGAAACAAAGTTTTATGATGTTATGAGAAAGATGCTTCCTGATAATCAGGGAGAATCTTTAGCATCAATTAATCAAACAGGAACATATACTTTCCAAAGACAATTGGCGATCAACTCAGCTTGGGCTCAAAGTAATCTCAATGCTGTTGTTTTTATACAAAACAAAGAAACGAAAGAAGTGTATCAGGCAGGATCTACATTTTGAATTAGAATCGAATAATTAAAACAAAGGAGTCAGCTATGAAAAAAACATTACTATTTTTTCTGATCTTAAGTTTTTCTTTCAGCACCTATTCCTATGATAGGAAGTCATTGGTTGAAAGATTTACCAATGCATCTTGTGGTCCTTGTGCATCTATAAATAATTCATGGTATAATGCCACAGTTGCAAATTTAATTCAGTCAGGAACTATCTCACATATAATTTATCATGTTTGGTGGCCCGGAGCTAATGACCCAATGTATCTGTTAAATCAAGCAGATAATACTACCAGGACAAATTATTATAGTGTTAATGCAGTCCCTGATATTATAGTAAATGGGACCAGAGTATCTACAAGTTCCAGTGCACCAACGGTTAATGCTGTAAATAGTGGTAACGCCGAAACTTCTCCTTTTAAAATAGTATTGCTGCAAAGAGCATTATCAGACAACTTAATTGAAGTCGGAGTCAGAATAATCCGTGATCCGGGAGATCATACCACTTTTCCAACAACCAGACTGAAAGTAGGGCTAACAGAAAAAATGGTTTATTTCCAATCCCCGCCCGGAAGTAATGGTGAAACTCATTTTTCGAGTGTTACCAGAAAAATGCTGCCCGATGGAAATGGTACGGTAATAACAATTCCTGCACCCGGTGATTCTGTTGAATATATTTTACAATATGTTCCAACTGCTGCTTTTCTTCAGGCTGTAAATATGGATAGTCTCAGAGTAGTTGCTTTTATACAAAATGAAACTAATAAGTATATCTATCAATCAGAAATGATGGAGTTTACTCCGGACTATGTTGCACAAATAATTCCGCAAAGCTCTGATATTATTTCTGATAATTCTACATCTGTAACATTTAATGCGGTAGTAAAAAATATCGGAATGAAGACAGATGCTTATAGCATCAACTGTTCACTTGATGCCCCAACCGGCTGGACAGGTGAATATACAACTGCAAACGGAACTTTTCCTTTGGGAACACTTGATTCGATTCAGGTTAGTTCGGGTGATTCTGCTGTAATACAGGTTTCTGTTAATCCGCAAGGTGTTGATGGATATGGAAAAGTATTTGTTGAGTTTACATCAAAGAATAACCCCGGTATGTCTAATGAAACAGGATTTAACTTTGTAACAAACAGCGGAATAGATGTTCTTGTTGTAAGAGCCGGAGATGGTGAATTTGGTCCTTATGTTACTTCTTCAATAGAAAATGTTTTTGATGGAACATACGGATTGGTTTCCAGATCAGCATTACAACCCGCAGGTGTTGATCTGTCAGATTTTGGAATTGTGGTTTGGCAAGGCAGTAATGCCAAGCGGGCTTTCTTCGAAAATGAAGTTGAAAAATTAGAGAGCTACTTAGACGACGGCGGTAATCTTTTAATTACTGGTCAGAATATAGGTTCAGATATATTTGAAACTTCTGGTCAAAGCCACTTTGCACAGGATTTCTATCATAATTATTTGCATGCTAATTATGTAGCAGATATGTCAAATCTATTTATTATTAAAGGCATACCGGGAGATATTATTTCAAACGGTATCCAAATTATTGCTAATGCTATCTATCCGAGATCACTTGATAAAATTACTCCGAGAGATACAAGTGCTATCGCTTTCTTACAATATTTCAACGGACCGGATGTTGCCGGAATCAGAGCAGAGGCTGATAATTACAGAGTTATCTATATGGTTGCCGGTTTTGAGCAGATCAATGAAGAAGCAACCAGAGATACACTTGCTTCACGAAGCTTAAGATGGTTAAAAGAAAATATTGCCGTCGGAGTTGGTAACGAAAGTAACCTTCCGCTGGCATTTGATCTAAAACAAAATTATCCCAATCCATTTAACCCTTCAACCAGGATTGCTTTTTCTTTAAGTGAAAAATCATTAACAACTTTAAAGGTTTATGATATTCTTGGAAATGAAATAGCTACACTGGTCAATGAAGAAAAACCCGCAGGTACCTATGAAGTAAATTTTGATGCATCAAGATTATCTTCAGGAGTTTATTTATATAAACTTCAATCAAACGGACAGGTACAGACAAGAAAAATGCTTTTACTTAAGTAACAATTATTATTTCTGCTTTCTGTTTAGCTTTAGTCTAAACAGAAAGCGGACTTTATTCTTTAAAAAGCTTTTTAAAACTTTTAATGTTTAGATATAACGAAACAACAAATTATTTATCAGGAGGTTATTTCATTAACACTTTTAGGTTCTATAAAATTAATTAATTCTATTATTTAACATTATTTTTGCAGGGGAAAGTATGCGAAGATTATTTTTACTTGTGTTTTTATTTCCTTTATTAGTAAGTGCACAAACTTTACTAAACGTAACATTCACTGGCACTTATCCGCCAGCTGGATGGACAATCGATGCGCAGGCAGCCAACTGGTCAGCTGTAAATAGTTCAAATGCAGGCGGAACGGCTCCTGAGTTGAGATTTAGTTATTCACCAACATTTAATGGTGTCAGTCGTTTTATTTCACCTTCTTTAGACCTTACCGGACAAACAACAGTTACTTTACAATTTAAACATGCAATTGATCATTACGGCGGTGCTTACACTGTTGGCGCTGCAACCAGATCAAACAACGGAACCTGGAATACAGTATGGTCAAAAGTCAATCCAACTACCAGCATACAAGAAGAGCAAATTGTAACTATCACAAATCCTGATGTGGGTTCATCAAACTTTCAGGTTTGTTTGTTTTTTTCCGGAAACTCTTACAATATAAATTACTGGTATATTGATGATATCAAACTTTTTATTCCACTTGCACACGACGTAATGGTTAAAGATATTCTTATAGATCCAGAATACAATGCAGGCGTTCCGTTTACACCTAAAGCTTTATTAAAAAACTTTGGCTTAAACACTGAAACGTTCAATGCAACTTGTGTAATAAAAATAAACGGAACAAGTGTCTATACTCAGGACTGTGCAAACGTAACATTAACTGCCGGACAAGAACAAACGGTTTCTTTCCCGGATTTTACACCTTCAGTAGCTAATGAGTTATACGAGATAACTGTTACAACAAATCTTTCCGGTGACATGGATCCCACAAATGATTCGAGAACCGAATCTTTTGATACATACACAACAGCAAGAGATATGGTAATTCTGGAAATTGCAACCGGCACATGGTGTCAATTTTGCCCCGGTGCTTCAATGGGTGCTCACGACTTGCTTGTAAATGGAAAGGATGTTGGAGTAATTAAGTATCATAATGGGGATTCATTTACAAATAATTATTCTAACGTAAGAAATAGTTACTATGGCATAACCGGCTTCCCAACAGCAGTGTTTGATGGAGTTAATACTTATGTTGGCGGAAGTGGAACCTCCAGTATGTATTCAGTTTATTTACCGATTTATGAAAGCAGAAAAATTAAAAACTCAGCTTTTAATATTGAAATATTCGGACAAAACAATCAGTTAGATTACTCACTGACAATCCGAGTTACTAAAGTTGCAGCAATTCCACCTTCCTATTCCAACTTAGTATTACATGTTGCTCTGACTGAATCAAATATTCCATTTAACTGGTTCAATCAGACAATGGTAAATAATGCTGAGCGATTAATGTTACCGGATCAACTCGGAACAGCACTTGATTTTTCATCAAGCAATACTGTTGATATTAATCTGACCTTTGCCCGTAATGCAGCCTGGATTGCTGAAAATTGTGAACTCGTTTCTTTTATTCAGAATCTGAACGGTAAAGAAATCCTGCAAGGCACAAAAGTAGCCTTAACTGAATTAACTCCTGTGCCTGTGGAACTGACCTCGTTTACTGCTAAAGCTTCTGTCGGAAAAGTAAACCTTAGCTGGACAACTGCAACTGAAATCAACAATTTCGGTTTTGAGATAGAGAGATCTTATAACGGAGAAAATTATGTTACTGTTGGATTTGTAAAAGGTAACGGAACAACTACTGAACCACAATCATATTCTTTTACTGATAATATTGATCTGAATGGAACAGAGGAAATTTATTACAGATTAAAGCAAGTTGATTACAATGGAAGTATAAACTATAGTGATGTTATATCTGTCGTTTTAGAACTTCCGGTTGATTTTGCACTTGGTCAGAATTATCCAAATCCATTCAATCCGACTACAAAAATAAATTATTCAGTCGCACAGGCTGGATTAGTATCAATTGTTGTTTACGATTTGATAGGCCGGGAAATAGCAACTCTTGTCAATGAAATAAAACAACCCGGAAATTATGAAGTGAATTTTAACTCTTCCGGTTTATCTTCGGGTGTTTATTTTTACAAGATGACGGCAAATAATTTTTCTCAGATTAAAAAGATGAGTATTTTAAAGTAATATTTTATTTAAATGGAAAGAATCTTTGCGATTCTTTCCATTTGATAAATTTTACATAGATTTAATATTAATAAAATCAGGATATATGATGAAGAAATTATTTAGTTTGATTTTTCTGCTTACTGTTTTAATCATACAAACAGCAAGCCCGCAGGATATTCAGGTGATAGTTCACAGAACATCTATTGACAGCACACTTAACTCAGAATTAATTTTTGATTTTGAAGTAATCAATATTTCATCTTTTAACCAAACTGTTTTTGAAGTCAGAACAATTAATAATTTACCGGCTGATTGGCAGTCATCGCTTTGCTTTGGTGTAAATTGTTTTTCTCCATTCTTAGACAGTGTTGCAACAACTCCCGATTTTTATGTTGATCCCTTAGCACCTGGAGATACTTTAATTACTTCTGTTCACGTCTGGCCTATGAATAATTACGGAGTCGGAAATGTACAGGTTCAGATTGGCACTTTCAGAGATCCAAACAACAGAATAATACTTGATTTTACGGCAACAGTAAACCCGGTATCAGTTGAAGAAGAAATAGTTACTGTAGAAAAGTTTTTTATCGAACAGAATTATCCAAATCCCTTCAATCCAACAACCAGAATAAACTATGGTATTGCTGTGGCAGGAAACACCGAGATATCTGTTTATAATATTCTGGGCAGTAAGATCGCAACGCTTGTAAATGAATATAAACCGGCTGGTACATATAGCGTTGATTTCGATGCATCAAAATTAAGCAGCGGAATTTATTTCTATAAAATTATTGCTAATGGTTTTGTTCAAACGAAAAAAATGATATTGGAGAAATAAATGAGATTATCGTTAATAATAATATGCATAGCGCTCTTTTCAACTTTTATTTCTGCACAAAGTGAGGAAGATCTTAAAGGCAGAAAAGCGCCTAACTTTAAGCTTACTGACTTGAATGGTAAGTTTGTTGAATTGAATAAAGAAACAGGAAACGGTCCTATTCTTTTAAGCTTTTGGGCAACCTGGTGTAAACCTTGCCTTGAAGAAATGTCAGAGTTCAACAGAATTTATTCTCAATACAAGGATAAAGGATTTAAACTTTTAGCAATCTCCACTGATGCAGAAAAGACAGTAGCAAAAGTAAAACCTTATATCAAATCAAAAGGCTATGATTTTCCTGTTTTGTTTGACACAAACAGTGATGTAGCCAGAAAATATTATGCACAACAAATGCCCTATACAGTTATGCTTGATAAAAACGGCAATATTGTTTATTCGCATTTAGGCTATATGAAGGGCGATGAAATAAAAGTTGAAAAATTACTGCTCGAATTACTGGAAAAATAATTTTAACGGTTAAATCCCTTGTAAACAAGACAAGGGATTTTTTCTTATCAAGAATTTAATTCTGAATTAATATGAAAACTACTGTTTATTATCATATCATAATTTTAATTATAATTTTTTCTTCAACACTTTATAGTCAGTCAGATAGCTGGTTTTTATTGCCTGATGGATTAGGAATTTCAAATCAGCTCGAATACTCATATAACATTGATAATAAAATTGAAATTTTTGAGAACTGGTTAACGCTTGATTACAATAAAAATATTTTTAATGCCGGTTTAAGATTTGAAGCGTTTCAACCAAATGATCCCGATCCATCTATCAGCCGGGGAAAAGTTCGTTATGCAGATATTGCTTATAAATATTTTGCTGTAGATATCGGTGATATTGAACAAGGTATAAGCATCACTGCCGGAAATTTTTATGAGTTATTTGGCCGCGGAATGATCTTGAAAAGTTATGAAGACAGAAATATCAGAATTGATAATAATCTGCTCGGTGTAAAAGTAAAAGCAAACTATATGGGGTTCTTGCTTTCTGCATTAACAGGCTCTGCTTCAAACGCTGTAAACGAAAGAAAAGATATTTTACACGCGGCAGACTTAAGTTATAACGGACTTGATTTTGTAAAGCTCGGTACAACATTCGCATCAAATAAACCCGATATTGAAAATATGGCAAGAACTACTCTTGCTTCATTCAGGATACAGCCATCATACTGGAATTTTGATGGTTATGCCGAATATGCATTTAAAAGTAATAAAGATATTCAATCACAGGTTTTTAATAATGACAAATGGAAAATCGGCGAAGCATTTTATGGCAGCTTAATTTTTTATTATGATATGTTTTCAATAGTGGGCGAATATAAACACTACGATAACTTTGCATTTACCTCCAATGATGGAACTATTTTCTACAATACCTCCCCATCGTTAAGAAAAGAATATACATATCAACTTTTAAACCGTCACCCTTCCCCGCTTGATCAATCAAATGAAGATGGTTTTGCTGTAGAAGTAAATTATAATATTTCTGATGAAACATCTTTAACTACAAATTATGGCGTTACCAAAACACTTCCAACAAGTTCATATTTTCAGAGAGTAAACAATATTTCAATTCCTGTTTCAACACAATTGCAGGAGTTTTATTTTCAAGCTACTCATAATTGGAACGAGTCTTTTACTACAATAGTAGCTTTTGGATATAACGAAGAGCTTTCAACAAATACAAAAAACATCACTCCGATTCTGGAAAACAAATTTTACTTTGATGATATCAATACAATTAAGGTTGTGCTGGAACATCAACAAACTGAAAACCTGACTACCAGCGAAAAATATTATGATGATGTTATTGGTATTGAATATTTAAGATCGCCTGGTTTTAATGTTTCATTGGTAACAGAAATTCAAACCAAAGAACCTGAGCAAGGAAGGATTGTCAGAAAGCTTTGGAGTTTTATTCAGTTCGGATACAAGCTCGGCAATCATTCAGATTTAAGTTTGTTAATAGGTTCAAGACAGGCGGGCAATATCTGTATCGGTGGTATCTGCAGATTTGAACCTGCATTCCAGGGTATTGAACTCAAGTTATTAACAAGATTGTAGTTAAATGTACACTAAAAATTCCGGGAATAATTAAAGATTATATTTGAATATTTTAATTTATAATCATACCAGAGAACAAATTTTTAATTTTTCGGGCAGATATAATAACAATAAATTTTTTAATTTTTTTAAAAAATTTTATTGACTTTAAGAATAAATTTTTGGACTTTCATAGTGATAATTTAAATTCATTTATAAAAAGGAATTTCTATTTGATTAAATTGATACAGAATTATATCTCAAATATCCAAAGCCAACATACTTTAGATAAATATCATTTCTTATTCTTGCAGTAATTATTCTGTCTTTAATCAATTAGAAGAGGGCCCAATATCTTTAACAATGATTTTATTCTTAACATATTTAAGATAGTAAACCGATGTTTGAACCAATGATTAATAAAAAAACACGTTTGGATAAAATCAATCTGATTATACTTCGTTGTTTTTTAACAACAAATTTTAATATCTGATGATAATAAAATTAATTAAAATCATTATAGAGACTTCTCAATCCAATCAAATAAATTATTTTACTAGGAGGTAAAATGAGAACATCTTACAAAACTAAACTACTGTTGGCAATAGGTTTTGTTTCTGCTTTACTTATTGCCGGATGCGTAGATACTAGTGTCAATCCTATTCCTGACAATATTGAATACTCCAGTCAGATAAAGGTTGTCAATTTAGTTACTGGCGCAGGAGTGGCGTCTCTTACATTAAATGGTCAGTCCCTTGGTTCGGCAGATTTTGGAAGCGAGGCTCCGGGTTCCGGGAATGGCTTTTTAACTATCACTTCCGGAAGCAAAACTCTTGCTGCTAGTTTTGCTACTGGTGGTAATAACACATATAAATTTGCAGCTCAAACAGAAAAGAAATTCAGAGTTTTTCTTGTAGGTAATGATACCCTTAACTCTGCAGTAATTATGACCCAACGATATATTTGGCAAACTAAAGATTCCAAAGAAGGTGAAGCTTTATTTCCGGATGGATTCGGCTGGGTTGCTTTCTTTAATGGATCTTCAGATGCGGTTCTTAATAGTGTAAGTGTTGATGGAACCCAGACTACTTTTACTGGTGGACTCGCAATGGGTAAAGCAAAAGGTTACATTAAACTTACTGCTGGCTCACACAGTATTGATATTTTGTACAACGATACTGAACATATCACTTTTGATTATACTGTACAATCAAAAGGCAGATATACAGTTGTGGTATTTGGACAGGATACCGGTGGTGGAGGTAGTAAAAGTCCATTAGACATTCAATACAGTGTATTTACTGATGATTAATCAACTAGTTAAAAATTAACGGAGGAAAAAATGTTTTCCAGATTTTACAAAGTTTTACTTTTAATACTGTTTGCCTGTTCCTTTACCTTTGCGCAGACTGGTAGAATTTCGGGAACGGTAACTGATCAGCAAACAGGTGAGCCCTTAATTGGGGCAAATATAATTGTTGTAGGTACAAGTTTGGGTGCTGCGTCTGATATCAATGGTGAGTATCTGATTACTAATCTGGTTGCAGGACAATATAATGTTAAAGCTTCGTACATCGGCTACACAGATGTAACTGTTAGCAATGTACTGGTTACTTCGGGCTTAACAACCAGACTCAACTTTACATTACAGCCTACAGGACTAACAACAGGCGAAGTTGTTATAGTTTCTGAAAGACCTTTGATTGATAGAACCTCAACCAATGCATTAAGAAGAATTGGACCTGAGGATATGGAAAATCTTGGTCTTAGAAGCCTGAATGCCATAGTTCAGCTTCAGCCCGGTATTGTTACACAAAACGGATTAACTTTTATCCGTGGCAGCAGACCCGATGAGACTGGCTATACTGTTGAAGGTTCTGATACAAAAAATATATTAAATCGAAATGGCGGAAGCCTTGTAACAGTTACTGCAGATGCTTTACAGGAAGTTCTTGTACAAGCAGGCGGTTATACTGCTGAATTTGGTAATGCTAATGCTGGTATTGTCTCTTCTGAATTCAAAACAGGTACAAACACCTATAAATTCTCTTTCAGAGCTGAAACAGATAACCTTGGTAATTACCCTGGTGAGAAATTCTTAGGTACGTATTCTTATGGTTATTCTAATTACGTGTTTACTTTCGGTGGTCCAATTGTTACAGATAAGCTTAAAATTTTCTTATCCGCAGAAAATACATTTGACAGAGACAGCAGAAAATTTTTTGATGCTAACCCTTTGGCATTTTCTGATGGAGCTCTTTTTGATACTACAAAGGTTTACGATTATGGTACCTTTGGCGGCGCAAAAACTGATTATCAAATTCTTAAATGGGATGCAGCAAATATTCCCGGTAATTCAAATAACAGATATACAACGAATGGTACATTAGTTTTTGATAATAATCCATTAATCTTAAGATTAGCAGGTGCTTTTACCTGGCGAACGGGAAAAGGAACCAACGATATTTTTAATATTTTTAATTCTGACAGAATGACAATTACTGATGCATCAAGCCTTTTATTAAATCTGAAGGGTACATATTTGCTGGAATCTAATTCATTCGTCGAGGCAGGTCTTGGGTTCTTTGATTACAGGGAAAAGGTTTATGATCCTTTCTTCAAAGATAATTTTCTTTTATATAGTGATAGTTTAGCTGCCGCAGAATATGGATGGAAATATGCCAACTATTATTCAGCTCCACCTCAATATGATTTTTATGGATTCCCCTTTAACAGACCGGGAACCAACTTAAGCAGATTTAGAAAAGACCATAATAATTATATCAATGCAAGTGTATCTTATACAGGACAAATTCAAAAACATGCGTTAAAAATTGGAGGTAGCTATCAATACTGGACAGTAAGACGCTGGGATAACGGTTCTCCAAGCAATTTCTTATCAACAATCAGAAATAATCCTGATCAGGCAAGAGATTCGCTCTCTACTCTTATTGGAACAACCTTGTTCGCCAATTTTAATAATTATGGTTTTGATGTATTTGGTAATGAGACATCAAATAATGATGGAGTCTTTGCTCCTAAACATCCTACGTTTTTATCCGGATATGTTACAGACAGATTTGAAATTAGTGATCTTATTATTAATGCCGGTTTAAGATATGATTATATAGATATGGATAGCTGGGCATGGGAAGACCCGTTAAACCCTGGTATTGACAGGGTAAATCATACAATCCCTGATACTTCTTATAGAAAAGGTGATACATTTAGTTATCTATCACCAAGATTAGGATTTGCTTTCCCGGTTACTGATAAAACAGTATTCCATTTACAATTTGGAAAATTTGTTCAGTCACCTAGCTTAGATGTTGCATACAGAGGTGTTTACATTTCAGCTCAGCAGATTCAGGGTGCAAACTTATTCACTAATCCGATAGCATATAATCCAAGCCCGATCAGAACAACTCAGTATGAAATCGGATTATCACATCAATTTACAGACTTTGCAGCCCTTGATATTACTTTGTTCTATAAAGACATAAAAGGACAGCTACAATATACTGTAGTTAATACTGCACCTGGTGCTATCAGAAGTAAATATAATGTTTTCTCTAATCAGGACTTTGCTACAACCAAAGGTTTGGAGCTTAGTTTTAAGATGAGAAGAATTGAAAGATTCAGTGCGGGCATAAATTATACATACTCATCTGCACAGGGTACAAACTCACTATCCGGTAGCGGTATCGGCTCCGTTGAAGTTAACGGTAACGTACCAACGGTTTTAATCCCATTGGATTATAATCAGACACATAGAGGTTCTTTCATTGTTGATTTCAGATTTGATAAAGGAGATGGCGGTCCAATATTAGAACAGTTTGGTATAAATCTATTGTTGACATTTAATAGCGGACACCCGTTCACTTATTCAACCTGGGCAGGTTTAGGTCAGTCTTCTGCATGGACAGGCGGGCTAACTCCAATTGGTTCAGGTGATACAAGAGGCAGAAGACCTTATGGACCAATAAATTCTTCTACAACTCCGTGGGTATATAATTTTGACCTTAGAGTTGATAAGACTGTAAACATTTATGACTTTGATTTTAATATTTATGTTCAGGTTTATAATCTGTTAAACACAAAGAACGCAATAAATGTTTATGATAAAACTGGTAATGCAAATGATGATGGATTCTTAAATACACCAGATGCTAAGACTCTAATTGCTAATCCCAGATATACTGAAAGATTTGCTGATCTTTACAGAGCAATTAGTTTAGACAACAGAGCAGCCGCCTATAATGTTTATGGTTTTGATGTTTTTGGTCCTCCAAGACAATTGGTTGCTGGCATCTCGGTTAACTTTTAATTTATAGGAGATTATAATGTTATCCTATAAAAAATATAATTTATGCGGAGGTTATTTAATATGAAAAAACTCAATTTATTAAGTTTAATACTAATTCTCCTTTCCTTTTTCGTAGCTTCAAATAGTTTGCTTGCAAACTATAAGGGCGAAGAAAAAGATAAAGGGAAAAAACCAGCGCTTCAGAAGACAACAGCACTTAATCCGCGACAGAGTCTGATGAATATAAATAAAGTAACCATGTGGGTCTCTGATGAAGGATTCCATGATTGGGTGGTTGCTTCCAGCTGGAACGGAGCTTTCCCAAGTGGTAGCAGTGTTGGAGCTATCTTTGCTGAAGGCGTTGTTTGGGGTGGACAGGTAAATGACGGAAGCAGTCCGGCTGTCAGAGTAAATGGAAATACTTATGGAACGGGTTGTGCCCCTCTTACACGTCTATTTAGAGTAAGACCCGATTATTTATGGGGAGATCTAACAGATGATGCTGCTACATTTAATGATATTCCTTCTTCTTCTGTTACTTCTGCCAACATTCAGGAAATAAGAGATCAGTATGCTGCTGATTGGGCAGAATGGCCAGTTGATGAGGGAGCCATGTACGAAGAACGTAATGGAATCCCCGGCTATCAACCAGCAGTTGATTTAAACAATAATGGCAAATTCGAACCTGAAGAAGGTGATATTCCCGGCGTACCTGGTGCATCTCAATCCTTATTTATCAAATACAATGACGATCTCTCGGAGTCAAACTATGGTTCGCCACCAATCGGTTTGGTAGTATCAGAAACTTATTGGGCTTATGCTGCTTCGGGAGCTTTAGGCAATGTAATATTTAAAAAGATGGACCTGATTTATACCGGAACTCCAAACTCATCTACTAATGCTACAATTGATAGTTTCTTTATTGTTCAATGGGCTGACCCTGATGTTGGAACATCGTCAGACGATTTTGCAGGTTGCGACACTATATTAAATATGGGATATGCTTATAGTTCCGGAACATCTGATGCAACTTATGCAGGTTTGCAATTAGCTCCACCAGCAGTAGGTTATGACTTCTTACAAGGTGCTTCAAAATTTACCGGTGATCCGAATGATAGCGCATTGTTTGATCTTAAATGGAGAAAAGGTTATAAATATTTTAATGACAAACCGATGAGTTCCTATATTTATTTTGCTGCTGGCGGTGCCTGGAGCGATCCGGGATTTAATTACAATGGAACTCTTGAGTTTTATAATTTGATGAGAGGAAAAAAACCAATTCCAAGATATCCAAGTGCTAGTCCTTTCCCTGAAGAGGTAACAGATATTTCTCCATCTGGCACTTTTTTACTTGCTGGCGATCCTGTTACCGGAACCGGTAAAATTGACGGACGTGTTGAAGGTCCGGGCGACAGAAGAATTATGGTGGTAAATGGACCAATTACACTAAGTAAAGGTGATACGGCTCAGATAGTATTGGGACTTGTTTATGGATTAGGCAGAAACAATCTTTCAAGTATTAGTGTGATGAAATATTATGATGCTTTCGCACAGTATGCTTATGATCAGTTGTTTGATGTGCCTTTAATGCCTCCTCCAACTGTAAAATCTGTGGCTTTAGATAATGAGATTTCCATCTATTGGAATGAAACTGCAAGCTTACAAGAGGCTACTGAAAATCAAGCCTATGGTCCTTATGAATTTCAGGCATATTCAGTATATCAGTTGCCCCCCGGAAGCAAAGATATTGCTGACGGTATCAGGGTAGCTACTTATGATGTTGTTGATAATATAAGCTTCTTATCAGATAAAATATTGGATGAAAATACAGGCATTGTTTATACGCGTCCAATAGTTCCGTTAGATAACGTAAGCGGTGTAAGAAGAAGAATGCTAATTGATAAAGATTATCTGAACAATAAACCATTGGTTAATGGACAATCATATACCTTTGCTGTTACAGCTATCGGTTACAAAGATGATCCATCATTACCATCATATATTTTAGAGTCTGCACCAACAATTGTTGAAATAGTACCACAGACTACTAATCCGGGAGTAACATATTCTACTACAGCCGGCGATAGTATTGCTGTTACACACAATGGCGGCAGTGATGGTTCTGTAGAGGTTATTGTTCTCGATCCAACGCGGGTTACCGGACATGATTATAGAGTTAATTTTGCGGCAGATGGTACCTGGTCGCTAACCGATGTAACAGATGGAGTTGTAAAGTTAGAAAATCAGGAAAATCAGAGCGGCGATGAAAATTATTTTGTTGTCGATGGTCTTTTAATTAAAGTTATTGGTCCTCCTGTGGATATTAATAACTGGTCATTTACACCTTCTGCTGCCAGATGGTTTACTGGTGTTGATGCTGGTGGTGAGCAATTCTTTGGCGGATTGCTTTTAGGTTCAGATTTCTTTGGCAGTAATATTACACCTGATCAATATGTTACTGTTGAATTAAGATTTGTTACCGACAGGAATAACGGGCAAAGAGCCTACAGGTATTTAAGAGGCGGTACACCAAGTTACGGTTATATGGATTATGAAAAACAATATTTCACATTGTGGGATGTTGACGCCAATCCACCGCAGCAATTATCTGTTGCTTATGTTGAGCAGGCTGGCAGACCTGCTGCTGATACTACCTGGAGACCTACAGCCGATAACGGTGATAGAGAATATTTGTTCTTCCTAAAGGCTCCATATACAGATACTCCTGACCCGTATTTTACGTCAAGAAATGCATTAAGTCAGGCAGACGAATTCCCAACTTTGTATGCATTATGGCCACTGCAGCGAGGAACAATGCCATTTAATCCTCAGGATGGTCAGGTCTTTAAAATCGTACCTAACTATTCTAATACAATTGATGATGAATTTACATTTAAAGCACCTGTTCCACCAAGTTTTAGTCCGGATAAAGCTAAAACTGATGTTGAAAAAATCAATGTATTCCCAAATCCATATTATGGATACCAGTATAGAGAAACAGCACCGAATAATAAATATGTAACTTTTAATCATTTGCCTGATAATGCAGTTATCAGAATATTTGATTTGAGCGGTGTTCTTGTTAAAACAATAACTCATGTTCCTAATCAGGGACAATTTGAAACCTGGAATCTGGCAAACGATAATAACTATCCTGTAGCCAGCGGTATTTATATCGTTTATATTGATATGCCGGATTTAGGAAAAACAAAGATCATAAAATTAGCTGTTATTCAAGAACAGCAGATGTTAAAAGTATATTGATATTTAAAAGAGTACAAGCTTAAGTGCTTGTACTCTTAAATAAAATTTTAATTATTTCGGAGGAAATTATGTTTCAAATGAAAAGAATAATGTTCATACTCTTGATACTGAGCTTCTCAGCCTTTGAAACATTCGGTGGTGGTCACAATCGTGCAGGTACCTCAGCTTCACCAGAATTAAGAATTCCGGTTGGCGCAAGATACCTTGCAATGTCAGGTGCTACGATTGCCAATGTTACAGGTCTGGAAGGTATTTACTGGAACCCGGCTGGCGTTGATTTTAGTCCTACATCAGCCAACGCATTATTTTCATACCGCTCATATATGGCGGATATGAATGTCAATTATGTAGCCGCAAGCGGAAGACTTGGCGACTTCGGCTCTGTTGGAATATCTATTAGGTCCTTTAATATCGGAGATATTCAAGAGACAACTATGGATCAACCCGATGGAACGGGTGCCGTAATCAGCCCAACATTTTTTGTATTAGGATTAACTTACTCAAAACAGTTAACTGACAGAATTTCCGTTGGAGCTAATTTTAACTTAATTAATGAATCTATAGACAGAGTATCAGCTTCAGGATTCAGCTTTGATTTCGGTGTCCAGTACAGGGATCTGCTCGAAGTTCCTGGATTAGATCTGGGCGTCGTTGTCAGAAATCTTGGTTCTCCAATGAAATTTGACGGTAATGCGCTTTATGTAAATGCGATCGACCCGAACTCAAACAGAGGACCAACGTATCTGTTGGTTGAAGCGGCAACTGCCGAACTACCGTCAGATATATCAATTGGTCTTTCATATAAAAATAAATTTGACGAAGAAAATGCTGTAACAATCGCAGGTGCATTTCAAAATAATAACTATACTTATGATGATTATAAGTTCGGTGCAGAATATTCTTATAGAGATATTTTCTTTGTAAGAGGCGGTTATCTTTTCTCACCACAGTCAACTGACGATACACCAAACATTTTCCAGAATTATACGCTTGGTTTGGGATTAAACTTCAAAGAGTTTAGCGGTATCGATCTTTCACTTGATTATGCATTTGTACCTGTTAAATATTTTGATTCGAATCATATATTTGCATTATCATTCGGCTTCTAAGCTATAGTGTTTATTTTTTTAATCCGTGCAGTTAACTGCTGCACGGATTTTTTTATCCAATCATAAGGTATTCACTTCACTGTTCAATTCCATTTGCCGTTTATGTATTTTTAGAAGGTAAAATAACCCGCTTATCCGAGTTTTACATAGATGCTATTATTCCTTTAACAAATCTACAAGGAGATTAATATGAAACAATTAATTATTTCAGGATTGATTATGATTTTTACTGTATCGCTTTTTCCACAACAAACAGATGTACCCCTAATTCCAATGAAAGATTTTTTCAGGAATCCGGAAAAGAGGAGCTATCAAATTTCACCAGATGGAGTTTATTTATCCTTTATGCAGCCGGTTAATTCCAGAATGAATGTCTTTGTTCAAAAAATCGGAGAAGAGAAAACAACACAGGTTACATTTGCTACCGAAAGAGATATTGCTGGATATTTCTGGAAAGGTAATAACAGAATAATTTATATCCAGGACTCAAAGGGCGATGAAAATTTCAGATTATACGCAGTTGATCGCGATGGCAAAAACCAAAGAGATCTTACGCCATTCGATAAAGTAAGAGCAGGTGTAGTAGATGATCTCGAAGACAATCCTGATGAAATGTTAATACAGTTGAATAAAAACAATCTACAGGTATTTGATGTTTACAGAATTAATGTTAACAACGGAGAAATGACAGAAGTTGGACAAAATCCGGGCAATATAACAGGCTGGTTAACTGATCACGACGGCAAATTAAGAATTGCAACAACAACGGATGGAGTTAATTCAAGCGTTCTTTATCGCGATACTGAAGATCAGGACTTTAAACCTTTGATTACCACAACATTTAAAGAAACTCTTGCCCCGCTTTTCTTTACTTTCGATAATAAAAATCTTTACATGGCTTCAAATATTGGAAGAGATAAATCAGCAATTGTTGAATATAACATTGCAGATAATAAGGAAGTAAAAGTTTTATATGAAAATCCTGATTATGATGTTGAAAACTTAAGCTACTCAAGGAAACGAAAAGAAATAACTTTCGCCTCTTATGTTGGATGGAAACAAGAATATCATTTCTTTGATAAAGCAACAAAAGAAATATATGACAATTTAAATTCTAGATTATCGGGATTGCAAATTGCAGTTGTAGGTAATAACAAAGATGAAGATAAGCTATTGGTGAGGACATATAGTGACAAATCACTTGGGGCGTATTATTTCTACGATGTTAAGACAAAGGATCTTAAAAAGCTTTCCGATGTAAGTCCTTGGCTTGATGAAAAATATCTTTCAGATCAAAAACCAATTACATATAAATCACGGGATGGATTAACGATTAATGGTTACTTAACATTACCAAAAGGAGTTGAACCAAAAAATCTTCCTGTTGTTGTTAATCCTCACGGTGGTCCCTGGGCACGCGATTCGTGGGGCTTCAATCCAGAAGTTCAGTTCCTTGCGAATAGAGGTTATGCAATATTACAAATGAACTTCAGAGGATCTACCGGCTATGGAAAAGAATTCTGGGAAATATCATTTAAACAATGGGGCAAAACCATGCAGGATGATATTTCTGATGGCGTCAAATGGTTGATTGAACAAGGAATTGCTGATCCAAAAAGAGTTGGTATTTACGGCGGCTCTTATGGCGGTTATGCAACTCTCGCCGGATTAACATTCTCTCCGGAACTTTATGCCTGCGGAGTTGATTATGTAGGAGTTTCAAATTTATTTACTTTTCAGAATTCTATTCCTCCTTATTGGGCACCTATGCGAGAGATGCTTTATGAGATGGTTGGAAATCCCGAAAAGGATTCTTTACTGCTTCGCGATGCATCGCCTGTTTTTCATGTTGATAAAATAGTTGCTCCTTTGTTTATTGCGCAAGGCGCACACGACCCAAGAGTAAATAAAAACGAATCAGATCAGATGGTAGAAGCATTGAAGAAAAGAGGAATTGATGTTCCTTATATGGTAAAAGATAATGAAGGACATGGTTTCAGAAATGAAGAAAACAGATTTGATTTTTATGATGCAATGGAACAATTCTTTTCCAAATATCTTGGCGGCAGATCTGCAGAACGAAAATAATTTTTATCTATCATTCCAAACGAAGTGAAGCAATCTGATAGATTGCTTCACTTTACTCATAATAATTTTACACAGCGAACTGTTTATCTTTTCTATTATAATACCATTTATAAATAATTAGCGCAATTGCAGAAGTTAATCCGATAGCTGCAAAGTAATACCAGATTAAATGTGCATCTGTATAATATGCTGCTCTTTGAATTTCAGTTAAACCTTGCGGTAAAATTTTCGGGTCGGGACAATATTTCTCCAATAAAAATCCTGATATAACTCCACCAGCAATATAGGATATGAATGAGTGTAAATGACTGAAGCCAAGATAAATACCCTCTTCTCCTTTGGGAGCTTGCAAAGAAAAAAATTCTAAAAATCTTGGAGAGATAAAACATTCTGCCAAACCTTGTAAACCAATCCCAACTATCATCATAATTGTGTATGGATGAAAAAGTATTCCAAGCAATGGAATTTCAGTTCCGAACATTCCTTGCAGCCAGGGACCAAGGGACATTGAGAAAGCTGATAAAGGCATTATGAACATTCCTACCATCATTGAATTTACTGCTGACTTTTTTCTCATCAACTGTGTAATAATTATTACAAACATCATTACTACAAAAGGATTAACATTAGCCAACCATTCAGGGTTTGCATCTTCGCCAACCATTCTCAAAACAAATTTTGGCATACTTTGATAAAGCTGCCCTTGAATAAGCCAGAAGCCTGAAATAATTAATGTAAGTATGATTAATCTTGCATTAGTTAAGATTTTTATCAATCCGTTTAAGATTTCTTTAAATGATTTTCTTTCAGTTTTTAATTCAAGATTTCTGAATAAAAAGATAGCAAGTAATAAAGCGATAAAAGACATTCCTGCTGAAAAGAAATTAATATATTCTAATCCCAGTCCTTTCCTGATCCAGGGAACAACAGTTTTGCCGCTGAATGCCCCGATATTTACAATCCAATAAAAAATTGAAAATGCTCTCGCCCTGTTTGCCTGATCAGATGTTTTTGCAACTGTGCCGGTTATTAATGGCTTAATAAACGAAGCCCCAACCATCAAAACAATTAAGAAGAAAATAACAGAAACTTTTGAGTAAGTAACTCCAAGAAAAAAATATCCGATTGTAAGCAAACCGAAGGCAAGTATAAGTCCGTTTTTAAAACCAATTCTATCGCTTATTGCCCCAGAGAAAGGTGGAAGTAAATACAAGAATCCGGCAAACAATCCTGCAATCGTGTTACCCCAAAAATCATCAAAGCCAACTAAATCGGTTAAGTAAACTGTAAGTAGAATAAAGAATCCGTAATAAGCAGCTCTCTCGCAGAGCTCCATTAAATTTGCTAACCAAAAATCTTTTGGAAATTTCCAGCCTAATTTTGCTGATGCTTGATCAACTGTAGCATTGTTTGAAGCAGACAATATTAACCTCTGTTATTTTGAGAAATTGAAAGATGCAAGATATGGTTTTTATTTAAATTATTTTTTCTTTGAAATGAATTTCATGGAGCCGGAATTAATACAATATCTCAATCCTGTTGGCGGAGGTCCATCTTCAAAAACATGCCCTAAGTGTCCATCACACTTAGCACATATTACTTCTGTTCTTATCATTCCGTAACTTCTGTCTTCTTTATAAATAATGCGACTGCTGTCTATTGGTTGAAAATAACTGGGCCAGCCACAACTTGATTCGAACTTTGTGTCTGATGCAAACAGCTCAGTTCCGCAAGCAGCACAAACATAAATACCGTCTTCAAAATAATTCCAATATTTTCCTGTAAAAGGTCGTTCAGTTCCTTTTTCTCTCAGGATATTATATTCCTCAGAAGTTAGTTCTTTTTTCCATTCTTCTTCAGTTTTAATAATCTTTTGTTCCATAATTTTCTCTTTTGAATTAATTGTATCAATATCTGAATATTTGTTTGAGGTTACATTATTAACAGGTTTATTTGGTTTAAAACCAAGCCATAAAATAACTAATACAACAGGTAATAAAAGCAAATAAATAACCTTTCTCATATTCGATATCAATCTTCCTTATATTTGTACACAAATAATAATCAATTTTGTTCAGAATATTTTCATATAAATGATAATTATCAACTCAATAATTTTATCTACAGGAGAGTTAATATGGAATTAAAAGATGTAATCAAAAAACGAGTTAGCATCAGAACATTTACCGATGAGAAAGTTCCGATTGAAGATATTAAAGAAATAATCAGAAGAGCAGGACTTGCACCAAGCATAAATAATTCACAGCCCTGGAAGTTTATTGCAATTACAAATAAAGATATAATCGACCAAATGGGAAATGCTGTGCAGAAAAAAGTTATAGAACTATTTCCGCATAATAATAAAGAAGATAAAATGCTTGCTCAGGCAAAAGTATTAAGATTTTCTACTTTCTTTATGGATGCGCCGGTTATAATAGCTGTTGAAATGAGACCTTATAAAATGGTTGTTGAAAGTCTTTTGGATGAAAGTAAATTAAGCTTTGAAGATGTTGAACGCTTAAGGAGCTATCCTAATATTCAATCTATCGGTGCGGCTGTAGAAAATATGATCTTATCAGCATTCGATCTTGGATATGGAGCTTGCTGGCTTTCAGGATTACTTGTTGCAAGAGAAGAATTAGAAAAATTATTAGAAGTAAAATCTCCGAATACATTAGTTGCTTGTGTCGCAATAGGAAAACCAAGAGAAAAAGTAGAACAAAGAGAAAAGAAAAATCTTAGCGAAATATTTAAACTGATTGAATAGAGCTTTTACTTAACTGCAAAGATTTTTTTGCAGGAATCAGTAAATAAACACAGGCAGCTATTCTGCCTAAAACAAATGAGATAGTTGCTGCAATAGCACCAACCAGCATAAAATATTTTATGCATATTGCTACAACTATCATTATTCCGATAAACTCTATTGCGGTGCCGTAAGTAATTTGTTTAGTCTCTTTTGATTTTACCAATATTGCTCTTTGAAAGCTGATTAAAACAGTAAGCACCGGAAAGAATGACATTATCTTTAAAGGAGTTGCCGCAAACTCGGTTAATAATTCTGAAAGTCCGGAAACATTTTTAAACCATATTTCTGATAATGGTGTAAAAGCAACGATCATTAAACTGCCTGCGGAAAAAATAGCAAGTTTGATAGCAAAACTTTTTAAACTTTTATGATTTATAAAATTATCGCCTGTTAATGCAATTACTACTTCCTGATAAGATAATCCAAAAGCTCTGAAAATAAATACCAGTGAAGTTACAACAGGCATTACTGCAAATGATTCAATTGCCATCCGGCTTTGTCCGATAAAGAAAGTAACAAACGGTTGTATTCCCAAAGTTAGCAAAGATGTTAAAGCAAGCGGGTAATAAAATTTCAGAATATTTAGCTGTGTTAGTGTTGTTTCTACGGGCTCAGTTTCGATTTTAAGTTTCTTAATAATTTTTAAAGCCATTATTTTACTTGCAACAGCTTCACATAATACAGCAGTTGATAAGGCTGTAGCACCGACAACAACTCCCGGCACATTTGTAAAAGCAAAAAACATAAAGGCAGTTAATGACATCGAAGTAAGTCTGATTGCAGTTCCGTAAGCCACTAACTTTGTTAACCCGTGAGTTATTAATATTCCCTGATAAAATCTTCTGAAGCCAATTGCTCCGGGCCAGGGAATTAAGATAATAACAGCAATATGAGTAAGATGAGAGACTTCAGGTGGTAAACCGATTAAATTTTCGGTAATAAAATAAAATATTCCGGGAACGCAAAAGAGACTTAATAATGCTGTTAATAAAAAGATTAATAAGTAATTAAACTTTCGCAGTTGTAAAAATGATTTATAATTTGTTACCAATGCTGTTGAGGCACTCATCATCATTATAACAGGTGCTTCAAAAATCATTGCAAGCGAAAAAGCAATTCCATAAGCAGCAAGATTAAACTCAGGCATTGGTAATCTGGCAATAAGCGCAGAGAGATAAGGTCCTTCAATTGACATCATCATCCAGGTTATCGCTAATGGCAGCCAGAACCTGAATATAGCTTTCTGAGTTAAAGATCTTCCTGATTTCAAAATATTATAAAATTTTACTGCTAAACTTAAAGAATATTTACAAATCGTATAATATTATTATTAAATTACAGTGAGGATTCGATATTTTTATAAATCAGGAGAGAGTGCTATGAAAAATATCCTTTCGCTTTCTATACTTATTTTTCTTTTTATTACTATAGCTTGTTCAGATAAATCCCTGCCTGAATTAACAGAACAAATAAAAAACGGACTCAGAAAAGATGCTAAAGAATTTTCCGAATCTCTAAAAAACATTCTTGTTAAAGAAATCCGGACTAATGGAATTGTAAGTGCTGTAAATGTTTGTTCTGATACTGCACAAATACTTACAAATGATTATGGCGTTAGTAAAGGTATATATATAAAAAGAGTTACTTTTAAAAACAGAAATCAAAACAGCATTCCTGATGAATATGAAAGTAAGGCTTTAAAATATTTTGAAGAGCTAAAATCAAGTGGTAAGCTTGATGAAACAACAGAATACATTGAAATTGAAGAAACAAATGGAATTAAAAAAATAAGATATTTAAAACCAATAATAATTCAGCCTCTCTGTCTAAACTGCCATGGCAGTACTGAGGATATTAACCAGAATGTTAAGAATGTCCTTAATACAAGATATCCTGACGATAAAGCAACTGAGTATCAAACAGATGATCTTCGTGGTGCAGTTTCTATAAGTAAAACTTTATAATAAAGGAAAATAAAATGATTAAAAATTACCCACTCTACGATGTTCCCAAAGTAAACACAATTCAGGAAATGATTATCCGGTCATCAAAGGAATATTCAGATAAGCTGGCTTTGGAAGATTTAAATCAAACTCCGATCTCAAATGTTACATACAGACAGTTGTATGATTATATCATAAGATTTGGAAAATCATTGTTTGAACTTGGCATTAAAGAAAGAGATCACATAGCAATTATAAGTGAAAACAGAGTTCAATGGTCATTATCATATCTTACAACAATGTGTTTTAATATGGTAGCCGTGCCGCTGGATAAAAACCTCAATCAGAATGAGATGTTAAACATTATTCACGAGTCTGATGCAAAAGCAATTATATTTTCAGATTCATTCGAGCCATTGATGAAGGAAAAAAGGGATTCTCTGGTTAATCTTAAATATTATATTAATATGGATTCGAAAGAGGATAAGAATAATATCTTCTCAATGATAAGAATGATAGAAAGACAAAATCCGATAATTGATCATCTGCCTAATATTGATCCAAATGCAATAAGTGAAATTATTTTTACTTCCGGTTCTCTGGGTAGAGCAAAAGGTGTTATGCTGACTCAGAAAAATCTTGCGGCTAATCTTGTAGCTATGACAAGTATGATAAGAATTACTCCTGAGGATAAGTTTCTCTCTGTTCTTCCAATACATCACAAATATGAATGTACCTGCGGATTGTTGTGTCCGCTTTATGCGGGCAGTTCAGCTCATTATGCACAATCATTAAAAACAGTTGTAGATGATCTGCAAAAAGTTAAAGCTACTATTCTGCTTGGTGTTCCTTTATTATATGATAAAATGTTTAAGAAAATTTATAAAGGAATTCAGGAAGACAAGGTGAAATCAAAGATTGTTCCTCCGCTTGTTTCTGTAACTAATTTCTTGCAATCTATCGGCTGGAAGGGATCTAAAAAATTAGTATTTAAAGAACTGCACGAAAAATTCGGAGGCTCAATAAGATTGTTTATTGCCGGAGGAGCAGCCCCTGATCCTAAAGTAGCAAAAGGGTTGCGCGAACTTGGTTTTAATTTTGTTCAGGGCTATGGTTTAACAGAAACAGCTCCCATTGTTGCACTAAACAGATTATATAGCTTTAAAGATAATGCAGCAGGATTACCACTCCCTGGTCTTGAAGTAAAAATTAATAACCCGAACGAACATGGTTCTGGTGAAGTTTTTGTAAAAGGTGAAAGTGTAATGCTTGGCTACTATAAAAATCAAAAACTCACCAACGATGCATTTGAGGATAAGTGGTTTAAAACAGGTGACATTGGATTTTTTGACAAAGATGGATTTCTTCATATTAACGGGAGACAGAAGAATGTTATCATTTCTAAAAGCGGAGAAAATGTTTATCCCGAAGAGATTGAAGATATCCTTATTCGCAGTCCTTTTATTCAGGAGTGTATGGTTTATGGTGAAAAAGATGAAAAGCACACAGAAATTATTTCTGTGCAAATTGTTACTGATGCAGAATCTTTTATCGAATACTCAGGAAAGAATAAAGTACAAATTACTCCTGAACTGGTTAACACTATGATTTCAGACGCTGTTAAAGAAGCTAATAAAGAGCTGCCAACTTACAAACAGATCAGAAAGTTTTATATAAGAGATACTGAGTTTGAAAAAACCACTACTCAAAAAATAAAGCGTTATCTGGTAAAAGATGTTAAGTGAAATTCTTTTTTATCTGTTATTCGTAAAAAAGAATTTTTGTAAATATAAATAACAAGGCTATCTTATAAGTATCAATCCGTCCTTTCGGACGGATTGATAATTCATTTTATTTATCTCTTTTCATAAGGCGGCTGCTTTGGATTTACTGGTGGATTTTCTTTTAGTAGCTGCATTACGGTTTCAATTCCTTTTTCCAATTGAACATCAATTCCTTTTGAAAGTTTTCCGGGATCTTCAGGAACATTAATATCAGGATCAACACCGTGCCCTTCTTTAAACCATTTACCATCAGGATCATACATTCTGAAAGTAGGAACAGTGATCGATCCGCCATCAATCAGTTGAGGAGCGCCTGTAATGCCAATCAATCCGCCCCAGGTTCTAGATCCAACTAATGGACCAAGCTTTGATTTTCTAAAGTAATCCGGAAATGCATCTCCGCCCGATCCGCTCCAGCCATTTATCAACATAACTTTAGGACCGAAATTCGCAACAGAAGGATGCTGCCAGTTGCTTCCATCTCTAACAGCCCAGAAAGCAAGAGGCTTTCTGTTCAGCAACTCGATAAATCTATCCGGAATTTGTCCGCCATTATTAAATCTTTCGTCTATGATTAAACCATCTTTGTTAAATTGAGCATAAAATTGTCTTACAAGCTCTGTCTGTCCATCGAGTCCGGTGCTTGGAACATAAATATAACCGATCTTTCCATTTGTTGCTTCATCAACACGTTTTCTGTTAGACTCGATCCATTCGAGGTTTCGCAATCGTGTTTCATCAGTAAGAGTTTTAACAACAACGCTCCATGCTTTATCGAAAGTTGGTTTATCATTTACAGTAAGATCAACAGTTTTACCTGCAATTCCTTCAAATGCAGCAAACGGTTCTTTTGTAACATCAATCGGAATTCCGTTAACAGCAAGGATATAATCACCCTCTTTAACTTTTAATCCTGATGCTAAAAGAGGAGAGCGAACCTCTGTATCCCATTGAGCGCCATTTACAATTCTCTTAATTTTGTATGCGCCATTATTTAATTCCCAATCAATGCCAAGATAACCAACAGCGCGTTGTGGTGCTTGTTCTTCATCTCCGCCGCCGCGATAAGTATGTGAGGCGTTTAGTTCACCGATCAATTCGCCAATTAAAAAGTTAACATCACTTCTTGTTACTGCGTTATCGACTAATGCGCCATATTGTTTTCGCATTGCGTTCCAATCAACGCCGTGCATGTTTTTATCGTAAAAGAAGTCTCTTTCTAAGCGCCAGGCATCTGTAAATATCTGTTTCCATTCTTCACGTGGAACGACAGTCATTTCCATCTGAGATGTTGGGAGTTTTTTATCAAGCTTCTGATCAGGTGCAACATCCACAATTGAAAATGATCTTTGTTTTGAAACTAATATTTTTTTGCCATCTGCTGAAATTTGAAAAGCATCTGCATCGTCCACGATCGTTTTTTCCTCACGCTTATCAAGATCGTAATAAACGATTGATTTTTTCTTGTCAGCAGAGCCTGTGTTTGGATAATGATGATAAATTATTTTTCCGGAAACAGCAGCTAAGCCAGTATAATTTCCAGCCTCAGGTGGAAGTATTACAACACGATCTTCAAATCCGGCAAAATCTATCTTTACTTCTTTAACTTTTGATTCTTCTTTTTTCTCATCCTTCTTTGTTTCGTTCTTCTTATCATCGGATTTCTTCTCTTCATCTTTCTTTATGATAGTTGAATCATTTTTTGCAAACAACAATGATGGCGTATCAGAGCTTAATGAGACAGCAGCAATTTGTGTTGAGTTTGCATAAATCCATGTTTCATCAAAATTGCTGTAAATAGGAGTAAAGTCTCTGTTGGTTAAAAAGAACAAATATTTTCCATCAGGATCAAAAGCAGGTGAGGTATCATTATAATAGCCTGATGTAAGCTGATGAACTTGTCCATCTTTTGTATCATAAACCGCAATTGCAGTTGCTCTGTTATCAAGTTCTTTTGCGTAGCTAACATATCTGCTATCGGGTGACCAGCTAACAGAAAAATAACTTAATGCCCCTTCATACATCCATTTTTGTTTATCAATTACTTCAAGCTGATTTTTATCTAAGTCATATAGATTTATCGTCATCGTCTGATCAATAAAAACTAACTGCTTGCTGTTTGGTGACCAATAAATATTGTATCTATAACCGGAATCAAAATTAGTTAGTTTCTTTTCTGTGGATGGATTTTCCATATCACGAATAGTAAGCTGATACTCTCCAGAACGATCGCTGAAATAAGCAACATATTTTCCATTGGGTGACCAAGAAGGAAATCTTTCAGCAACACCTGATGATTGGGTAAGATTAATTACGCTACCATTTTCAGCGGGCACAGAAAATATTTCTCCCCTTGCTTCAAACAAAGCACGATTGCCGTTGTATGAAACTGAAAAATTCTGAATAAGTTTTTCAACATTTTCATTTCTTGCCATTAGTGTTGATTCATCTGTAACGACATTAATTTTTACTTCAGAGTATTTCTCGGTTGTAAGATCAAGTAGATATAAAAGTCCGCCCGCCTGAAATACAATTTCGTTATCGCCGATAGAAGGGAATTCAACATCAAACTTATCAAAATCGGTTATCTGTTTACTTTGTTTTGTTGAGATATCATAAACCCAAATGTTGTAACGTTGATTAGCGCCTCTATCGGAAAGGAAATAAATTTTATCTCCATACCACATTGGGATTTCATCATTCGCGATGTTATTTGTGATATTTTCTGAGGTGTTGTTTTGAAAATCAAAAATATAAATATCTGCTGCCATTCCGCCGCGGTATCTTTTCCAGGTTCTGAACATTCTGGTAAGGATAGTAAAAGCAATTTTCTTACCATCGGGAGAAACAGAACCGAACTCAGCATAAGGTAAAGGAAGCTTCTCGGCAATCCCTCCATCTTTAGAAATTTTATAAAATTGACTGAACCGTTGTTTGCCGCTTTCTCTTGTTGATGCAAACAGTAAAGATTTACCATCGGGATACCAATCAATTAACCTATCCGACATTCCGTGATAAGTAATTCTTTTGGGCAAACCACCCATTGATGGCATTACATAAACATCCTGATTGCCGTCATAGTTTCCGGTAAAAGCTATTTGAGAGCCATCGGGAGAAAATCGTGCAAAAGTTTCTATGCCTTTTGCGGAAGTAAGTTTGTATGCTGTTCCACCTGTCTTTGAAGCTATCCACACATCACCGCCGTAAGTAAAAACTATCTGAGATTTTGATACATCAGGATATTGAAACATTTTTGCGCTTACTTGTGCGTTGGTTTGTGCTATTAAAAGGATGGAAACAACAAAGCAGGAAATGAAAAAAGTTTTCATGTTTTGCTCGTATAATAATTTGAAATTAATATGTTGAATTTAAGTGGAAAGTTAAGGATAAAATATTTTTTGTAACAAGTTATCTTTATTAACGGCAAAATAATTTTACTGATGGTGAATCTGATAAATGTCATCCTTCGACAGGCTCTGGATGACAAGAGGATTAATTTCTGGCTGGACCTATCGTATAGTTATATTTTAAACAACGAGGCACTAGAAAAAAATAATAAGTCGGAATGGGCAAGCCCATTCCCTACATTTCCTCAATGTTGTATACAGTCATTCCGTCCGCCAGAGGTGGATTGTTTCGGAATCTTATGAAAATAATGTCATCCTTCGACTCCGCTTTAGATAACAAGAAACACAGGACGATATTATTAAACTTTATTCCAGATCGTATTCAATTTCTTCCGGTGTTAGAATTTTATTCAGCTCATCAGAAAAGAAAAATTTTTCTTCGCCAAAAGCCGGCTGCAGTTCGGTATACCAGATTGCTTCCTCATCATATTTAGCAAAGAAAGGACGGGCTGACCAATCCGGATTTCTTCCACGGATCATTCTGAAGACCATAACCTTCTCGTCCTTTGCTTCGGATAAACCAAGCATCTGCACCTTTCCCGGCATACAAGACATACACGGTCCTCTTACAGTTCTGCAGATTCCGCTTACTGATTGATATGCTTTTCTGAAAATATTCCATGCCTCGATAAGTGGAATAGAAAAATAATGCTGTGCACCGGTGTTGCGGGCAACAAACATATAATATGGAACGCATCCGAGCTTAACCTGTTTTTCCCACATATCTGCCCAAAGTTTTGGATCATCGTTTATATGTTTTAGAACAGGAGATTGAGTTCTTATAAGCGCTCCGGTATTTAAAATTCTTTTAATAGCTTTTTCCACAGCTTCACCTTCAAGCTCCACCGGATGGTTAAAGTGAGCCATATAGGCAAGATGTTTACCTGCTTTTTTGACATCTTCAAACAATCTTAATAAATCGTCAGCATCGTCATCGGTTAAAAAACGATATGGCCAGTAAGCAAGTGCTTTTGATCCAATACGAATGTTTCTTAAATGTTCAATGTTAGCCTCAAGTAAAGGTCTTATATAAGTTTCAAGATGTTTAGTTTTCATTATCATCGGATCACCGCCGGTGAACAAAACATCGCTGATTTCTTTATGTTCTTTTACATATTTAACCAGCAGTTCAGCTTCTCTTGATGCAAACTTGAGATCTTCAATCCCAACAAACTGAGGCCAGCGAAAACAAAATGTGCAATATGCGTGACAAGTCTGTCCCTGACTCGGGAAAAACAAAACTGTCTCTCGGTATTTGTGCTGCATTCCAAAAAGTTTTTCACCCTCAATCATCGGAACATTATATTCAAGCTGACCAGCCGGCTGTGGATTAAGCTGCCGTCTGATTTCGTTTGCAGCATCTTTGATTCTTTGTTTATCAAAACCGTTACTGATTACCTTTCTCATCCTTTCATAATGTTCAGGTTTTAACATATCACGCTGTGGAAAAGTAAGCTTAAACATCGGATCATCAGGAACATTTGCCCAATCGATAAGATTTTCAATCACATAATTATTTGTTTTAAATGGAAGAACAGAGCCAACAATTTCAATAGCTTCGATAATTTCCGGAGAAACGAGCTTCAATTGAGGGATGTTTCTGAAGTTGTGAAGCATATATGACGAATACTTCATAAATCATCTCCTTTCAGGTTTGTGAATCACGGTAGGATTCGGTTACACTATTTTCTTATAAAATAGTATATCTTACAAAAAAATCAAAGGCAAAAATGGACTTTTTTGGAACCCGGATATTTGAGAATGCAAATAATTCAAAATCGCAATATTGAAATAATTTATAATAACACGTTAAAAAGTTATTAGGTAATAAAAATGTATTATTTTTTAAGTGAAATAATAACTATTTCAGGAGTAGAGTTATAGCGAACAGGCGCAAGCGACATTCCTAATCCGCGTGTAACAATTGCAAGCATATTGCCGTAATGACGAACACCTTTTATAAAAGTTGTTTCAACCAATGTTGGTGTTAGCTGAATAAAAGGAAATAACAGAGTTATCTGTCCACCGTGAGTGTGTCCGGCAAGATATAAATCGTAATTATTCTTTTCGGCAGCTTGAATAGTTTCGTTTCTTGGTTGATGTGTTAAGAAAATTTTTAAGTCACCGGTGTTGGATTGTGTAAGATTATTCAGAATATCTTTGGAAATAGATTCAACATAAGTATTTGTAGCGAAAGTTATTCCGATATCAGAATCCTTAACGGGGATATTAATCGAACTATCATTTATCATACTCACATTATATTTTTTAAGAGCAGCAGTAATTTCTCTTACGCTTCTTTTTGTATCTTGGCGATAAGCCCAATTATCATGATCTCCGATACAAGAATAAACTCCGTATTCAGCATTTAGCATTCCGATATACTCAGCAGCTTCATTTATATAATCTGGTGTTGATGTAATTACATCACCGGCAATTAAAATCAAATCTGGTTTTTCATCATTTACTTTATCAATAAAATTTTTCAGTCGTTTATCATCTGTATATCTATCAGCCTGAATATCAGAAATAAAAGCTATCTTAAAATTATTAAGTTCCTCCGGTAAGTTCTTTTTATAAAAAGAAATATGATTAACATCCACCGAGTTATAATCATAAATAATTCTTGCAGGTATATAAACAACAAAGAAAAGCAGAAGAATAAGAAATATTATTGATTCGTATTTACTGAATTTCTCTTTGTTCTTTTTGTATAAAGGAAAAACAATAAGTTTTATCAGATCAAGAGCTAAATAGTAAACCACCAATTGCAGAACCAGGATAAACAAGAACCAAAAAGGATAAATTAAAAGATAATCCAGCCAGTTGCTGTCAGGGAACCAGGGAGATTGTTTTGTAATTGCAGCATAAATTGAATTAACTATTAACAGAACAGGATATAAATTAAGCACCGCTAAAAAAACATAAATGAAAATTTTCTGATTTTTAGTTGAAAACCTTGAAAATAAATTTTTAAATACGGTTTTTAATTTTTTAACAAAATAATATTCTAAAAGAAAAAGCAGTACAACTGCAATTATAACCCGCATTATTATCCACATTTTTATACCTGAACTAAATTGTTGTTAACAATTCACAAGCTAATGAATAAACTTGTTGTAAAGAAATATCATTTATTTTATCAGTTGGTGATTTAATATACTTTTGATTTTTCTGGGTCGGAGCCCATTCATTTGGATCAGTCGGACCAAATAAAGAAATCATTTTAGTATTACTGTAACCTGCAACGTGCATTGTTCCCGTATCATTTGTAATATAAAGATCAACAATTGATAAAACAGCAGCAAGCCTTTTTATCGGCGCATTATGCAAAACTGTAAATTTAATATTAACTTCTTTTAAAGCAGATGCAACAGAATTTATTAACTCCTCTTCATTCCAGCCCGAAGTAATTAAAATATTGTTCTGATAAGTATTATATATTTTTTTTATCAGATTGATAAAATTTTCTTTATCCCATCTGTTAGCAGTTTTCCCGGCTCCCGGATGAAATGCAATTATCTTTTTATCATTACCCGAAAAGTTTTTTGCAAGAAAATTATGTGCAAAAGCATAATCACTCTCTGATAAATTAATTTTAATATTTTTTATCTCCTTTTCAGATAAGTCACAATTAATTTGATTTATCACTTGCAGATTGCGCATTAGCTGAGGAACTCCGCGCCACAAAAAATCTGATTTAACATTGAGTAATTTCGAAAAGGAATTCGGAACTTCATCAATGGATTTAACCCCTACCCTTAGTTTCGCTCCTGATAGAAAATTTAAAATATGTGATGTTCTTGACAACACAATAGTTGACGGAACAATGCCAATATCATATTTCCGGCTTCTTAATGATTTTATAAAACTGATAATCGATGCAAGAGAAGATTTATCAAAAACAATAACTCTGTCAATAAAAGGGTTTATATCAAAGAAAGGAATTTCATAATTGGTTTTAGCTACAACAAGAGTTATTCTGGCATCAGGAAATTTCTTTTTCAACCCCGCATAAAGAGTAAGGGAACACAACATATCACCAATCTGATTGTGTTGTCTGATTACAAGGATCTCTTTGATTTTTTTTTGAACTTCAGTTTTTATGATTGCTTTCTTGTTTTGTCTGTTTTCTCAGCAAGTTTTTTTAGATAACAAAAATCCAGTCATTAAAGTTGCTAAATTTATTGGATTTTATTTTATGGTTTTCTTCAACAAAAACTAATACTAAGCAAATTTAGTAAAAGATTGAAAATTTTTTAATGCAGAAAAATTTTAGGGAAGATATAATCAACACTTCGGGACTGTTATCATACAATCCCGAAGACAGATATATTTTTATAAGTAACTTTTTAAATGGTTCACGTAATTGCTGGCGCCACCAGGTTGATAACCCGTTTGCAACACCATTTGTCCTTGCGAATTAAACAAAAGAATTGTCGGAAATCCCTGTATTCCAAATTTTTGTGCAAGCTTATTGTTGTACATTTTTGTTTCAACACTTTGTTCTATGTTTTTAGGAAAATCAAGTTTTACAAGAATTAAATTATCATCTGAAAAACTTTCAAATTCACTTTGTGAAAAAACTTCATCACTTAAGCGCTGACACCATACACACCAGTCAGAACCGGTGAAGTTAACAAGCACAGCTTTATTTTCCTGCTTCGCTTTTTCCAAAGCGGTTTCAAGATTTGTTTCCCATTTTAAATTATCCTTTGCACCGCTTTTGCTGCACCCAAGTAAGATTACTGAGAATAAAATCACCAATAATGTTATTTTCTTCAAATTACACTCCTTTTATTTTTCTGATATTAAGATTTTCTAACTATAATTTTATTCAATCAATTAGCCTATAGAATATTTTTTATTCTTCAGTTTTTTTCGGCACCGGAGGTCTTTCATAAAGTTTTGCTAATCCTAAATATTTTAAATGCAGATCCTTTGTAATCTGATCCCAGGTAAAACGCCACATCCAGTTTCCGCCGAGTTTACCAGGAAAATTCATTCTTGCTTCACCTCCAAGATTCAAGATATCCTGCATCGGAATAATTACAATGTTAGCTACCGAAGCATAAGCCGCTCTTATCAATTCATAAACAATATCATCTCCAAAATAATTTAGATACTTTTGAACATGATCATAAATATCTGAATCTTTATCCTGTTTTACTTTATCAAAATAAGCACGAGTAGTATCATTATCGTGTGCTCCGGTTAACACAACACAATTAGGTACGTAGTTATGCGGTAAAAATTTTGTTTCCATTCCAGTTCCAAATGCAAATTGAAGAATTTTCATTCCCGGAAATTCAAAATCATCACGAAATTTTTCTACCGGCGGAGTAATAACTCCAAGATCTTCAGCCAGAATCGGAACATCACCAAGATGTTTCTTTATAGATTTAAATAATTTGTTACCCGGCGCTTTAACCCACTTCCCTGTTTCAGCAGTTGGCGCATCACCGGGAATTTCCCAAAAAGCTTCAAATCCTCTGAAGTGATCTATGCGAATAATATCAACCATTGTAAAAAGCTGTTCAAAGCGATTACGCATCCATTGGAAATCATCCTTCTCCATTTCTTTCCATCTATAAAGCGGATTTCCCCAAAGCTGTCCGGTTGGTGAAAAATAATCTGGCGGAACACCTGCGACCGTTTCTAATTTCCCGGATTCATCTACAGTAAAAAGATTTTTATTTGCCCACAGATCTGCACTATCGTAAGCAATAAATATCGGCATGTCTCCAATAATTTTAATTCTTTTTCTATTTGCATATTCTCTAACAGCATGCCATTGTTTAAAGAAAATAAACTGAACAAATTTCTGATAAAAGATTTCGTCAGATAATTTCTGTTTCCACTCATCCAAAGATTTTTTCTTTCTAAGCACAAGTCCTTCGTCCCAATCTTTCCAGACTATTCCACCATGAGCCTCTTTTGCTGCCATAAAAAAAACAAAGTCATCAAGCCATTTTTTGTTGCTTTTACA
The DNA here is from genome assembly GCA_022708025.1 of Bacteroidota bacterium. Classification (GTDB taxonomy): domain Bacteria; phylum Bacteroidota; class Ignavibacteria; order Ignavibacteriales; family Ignavibacteriaceae; genus IGN3. Next base: position 42,033 of record JAKIZM010000014.1, read on the forward strand.
AAACTTGTTAAACTCTTTATCGAACTTATCCTGCTGATGCTTAAAATTATTAAATGCTTTTTTTAGGAGAGATTTTTTATACTCAATTACTTCACCGTAATCAATCGATTTAGGATTATGTTGAGGAATATGAAACAAATCATTTTCAGTCAGTAAATTATCTTCTTTAAGTTTATCAGGACTAATAAGATTTGGATTTCCGGCAAAAGCAGAAAAACACTGATAAGGAGAGTCGCCATATCCGGTAGGTCCTAATGGAAAAACCTGCCAGAGTTTCTGTCCGGCTTTTTCTAAAAAGTCAATAAATTTAAAAGCATCATCACCAAGGTCACCAATCCCATATTTTGAAGGAAGAGAAGTTGGATGTAATAATATTCCGGCATTTCGTTCAAATTTCATTTAGATACCTTTGAAAAATTATTAAGAGCAAAAATAAGCAGAGAGTAAGCGAAAAAAAATTTTACTTTTTTTACAGCTTGAAAGGATGTTGAGTTTAGTTCAAAATAAAAAGAGGCTCTCTAAAAATAACCGATCTGATTCTCAATAAAGTAATTTAAAGATCAGATTATATTTTTAAGAAAGCCTCTAATTTAAGTAATTATAAAAATTTCAAATTAGAATTTGAAATCTACTCCAAGATCTAAACCACCATAGCTAAGCGAACCAAATCCCAGTCTGGCAGAAATTGCAAAAGTTGGTGAAACCCAATATCTTGCCCCTGCATTACCGCCGAAGAACATTCCGCCATAGCTTGGCTCACTATAATTATAACCTCCGGGACCATCCCAGGAAACTTTACCAGCATCATAAGCTAATGTAACACCGAGCCATGGATCAAATTTACCATCTCCAACTTTGAAATGATAATTTGCCTGAGCTCCAATTAAAATATCTGTGTATTTCCATTTACCATAATAATAGTCCTCACTATAGCTCCAATATCGGGCAATTCCACCAATACCGATTAGGCCGAAATCTTTTACAGCCATTCCATATTCATAATTTAAACCAAACTGTGGTGTCGAACCGAGAAAAGAAAATCCCACACTTGGTCCTAAATAATGTTTATTAGGAGTAAATTGAGCATTGCTAATACTTGTACTTAGTACAGCAATAAAGAAAACAAGAAGTAATTTTTTCATTTTTTCCCTTAAGTTTATTTTAGATTAGTTAATTATGCTCTGATCAAATTTAATAATAAAACACTATTATTAACAAATTTTATTAAAGGCTGTCTTTTACAGACAGCCTTAAATTAAGAATCAAAACGCAAAGCTTGCTGATAAATAAGCAAAAGTATTATTCGGTCCGCCTACAATCCTGAATCCTTCTCTTAAAATATCATCATTAACTGTTGCATCTAAAGAGAAGCTTCCAAATCTGAATCCTACACCAAGCCTTATATCTCCGCGACCAAAATTAGTTCTTGTGCGTTCGTTAACTGTAGTTGATGAAGCTGCTGTTTGAGTGGTTTGTGAAAATGTTGAAGCAACATATCCGAGTCTTCCAATTAACCAATCCGTTAAGAACCACTCAGCACCGAAGTTCCAGGCTGGAAATACAAACCGACTGTCTTTTAATTCCGGCTGAGAAGCGTTTGGATCAGCAGGTGTAGTAGTGCTTTCAAACATAAGTGCAGGTCCACCTGAAATGATTACATTTTCAACCTGGTATGATAAACCAATTCCCACTCCAAAGCTCATCATCGAGGGGAAGTCAAACGATTGAGAGCCAACACTGAATGAACCGCTTTGATTAGCAAAAGAAAGAGTCGGCACCAAAGTAAAGGCTTTTGATAATTTTAGAAAGCCTCTTGCATTAGCCATCATATAAGTTCCACTTGCTTCAACTACGTCACCAGTTCCGGGAGTGAATTTTGCAGAGGGCAGAACTAAAGAGAAAGCAGCATCTAAATTGAACTGGGGGGTAAGTTTGCCAAGAATTCCCAGATTAACTCCAAATTGACTTGCACCGTTTTTATTACCGGTACCGGTTGCAGGAGTAAAATCATTTGTTGTTGAAGCATAAGAAGCTCCAAGACCAATTACAAAATTTCCGAATGAATATGCAGTAAGAAGCTCAAAATTATTATCTAAAGGAACTATAGCTGCCCCTGTTACATTGTAATTAATTTGGCTGACCAAATCATTTGCATATGGTGAAGCGATGTTTCCTGATGAAAAATCATTTCTGCTTAGCATTGCACCTATTGTAAATTCCTTACTAACTCGATAGTTAAAGGCTATAAATTGACCGAAACCATCATCTAGTGATGCTGCTGTAGAGCCAATATCTCCCCACAAGAAATTAGAGTAAACAGAAGAATACGCAGTATTATATTTTACATTATCAGGATCAATAATGTAAGGATTATCACCCATACTGTAAATTCTTGCAAACCCGCCATAACGGACATCTTTTTTATCACCTTCCTGTGCAAAAGAAGTTGCAACAAAAGTGAATATTATTGCTAACAGCAAACCTTTCTTTAAAAGGTTATTTATTAAAAAAGAAACAGATTCTTTCATACATTCTCCTATTATTTGTGATTAGTTAAGACCTTCTTTTTCTGCCATTGAAAAATAATTAAAAAAAATACAAAATCAACAAAATTCTTATCACTAATTCCTTTAATCTCAACCACTTAAAATAAATACTTTAAGTATTATCGTAAGTCCATAATTTGATTATTCAATGACAGTTATTGTGCCATTGTAATTTATTAGAATTTTTACATAATAATAGGATCAAAAAGATGTTTAAGTTAAAAATTCAGTCCTTTTTACCAATTGGGATGATTTTTTACATATCAACGTAACGCAAGATACTTGCTCTTTTTTATCCCACTAAAATGTTTTAAGTTTCGCCTCAATAATGAAAATAGTACGTCAACTCTACGATTGGGTCCTTCATTGGGCTGATACAAAATACGGGGCAATTGCATTATTTGTTTTTGCTTTTGCTGAATCATCTTTTTTTCCAATTCCACCGGATGCACTTTTAATCGCACTTGTTTTAGGTTCTCAAACCAAAGCTTTTAAATTTGCAACAAACTGTACGATCGGTTCAGTTCTCGGGGCATTATTGGGCTATACCATTGGACATTTTTTGTGGTGGACACCTTCAAACGAATTTACAGGCATTGCACTGTTCTTTTTCAATAACATTCCTTCATTCACTCCTGAAGCATTCTATAAGATTCAGGAGATGTATAAAGAGTATGATTTCTGGATAATATTTACTGCAGGATTTACACCAATACCATATAAGCTTATTACGATCTCTTCAGGTGCATTTAACATCAATATTATTATGTTTATAATTGCATCTGTAGTTAGTCGGGGGGCGAGGTTTTTTCTTGTTGCATTTTTAATATGGAAATTTGGTCCGCAGATAAAATTATTTATTGATAAATACTTTAACTGGCTTGCACTGGCTTTTACTGTTTTGCTTATAGGCGGGTTTTTTGTAATAAAATATTTTATTTAAAGTATAATTAAGGTTTAATATGTATTCAAAATTCTTAATCATTTTGATCTTGTTATTCTCATTCAACTTATTTGCTCAGAATAATAAATCACATCCAAAGTTTGATCCTAACAGGGATCCTTTTGAAGATCTAAAGATAACTATTGAAAAAGCAGAACAATCCGGCAAAAGAATTATACTTGATGTTGGCGGTGAGTGGTGCATCTGGTGCCACAGGATAGATGCATTTATGCGAAACACCGAAGAAGTGAAATCATTATTGGAAGAAAATTATATTGTTCTTAAAGTTAATTATAGTAAAGAAAATAAGAATGAAAAATTCTTATCACAATATCCGGCAATAGAAGGTTACCCGCATTTCTTTGTACTTGAAAAAGATGGAACTTTATTGCATTCGCAAAACACAGGCGAACTGGAAAAAGATAAAGATTATAGCAAAGAAAAATTTGTTGAATTTCTGAATAAGTGGAAACCAGATAAATAGGTTTTATGAACAGGGAGGATTTTAAAATCTGGATGAAACTTGTAAGCCAGTCTTTGGAAGACAAAAATCCTACTGCCTTTGCGAAATTATTTTCAGTTGATTCAATCTTTTACCTTTCACCTTTTAATCCTGCTAAAAACGGAAGAGAAGAAATCAAGTCATTAGCAGAAAAGTTATTTCAGGATCAATCAGATTTTAAATTTAATTACGAGATTTTATTCCTTGAAAATAATGCCGGTGTATGCAGATGGTGGTGCAGATATACTAGTATTCATACAAAAAATCTTGTTAAGTTTGAGGGCATCTTTTTTTGTTGTTTTGATAAAAACAAACTCTGTAATTCTCTTAATAGCTGGTGGAATAAGGAGGAATAAGTTTCTTAATGAATAATTTAAAATTCGGAATATATAACAAAACATTTTCAATCAATTTATTAAGTACATTATTTTTTTTCTTTTTATCTGTTGAGATTTTTTCGCAGGTTAAAAGTGACTTCATTCTTACTCCTTGCATTGGGAATACAATATTAAACTCAAAAACAACCGAAGCCGATTTGATTAAAATGGTTGGTAAAAAAAATGCTGAACGCGTAGAGCGTTGGTACGCAGAAGGTACCGAGAAAGTTATTGGTACCGCTTTTTTTAAGGATACTCCTCAATACTTTTTTATTAAGTGGCGTGATACTGTTAATTTCAAAAACCCGGAGTGGATTGAAATTAGCGGAGATAAATCTCTTTGGGAAATTGATAATGGAATTAAAGTTGGCACCGAATTAAAAGAATTAGTTAAGCTAAATGGAAAACATTTTAAGTTTTCCGGCTTTGACTGGGATTATGGCGGATATGCAATTTTTGATAAAGGAAATCTGGAATCGGATTGCTATTCCATCAGGCTTTTTTATGATTATGAAAATTTATTTGAGAACGAATGGAATCAAATTGTCGGCGATAAAATGGTATCTACAAAAAATCCAGTGCTGAATAAAATAAAAATATATATTGATGTAATTACTTTTTATTTTAAATAGTTGTTTAATAAGCGGGAACACGAATTATTCTTTTAAAATCTTTTAATAAGCTAAATCCGTGTTCCGTTTTTTCTCATTAAAATTTAAAATCCATCTTCGGTTATATTTTTCTCAATTACCTTTCCATATTTTTTGGCAATGTCCCTTATCTCATCAGCTTTACCAATTAACACAAACTGCAGGTTATCTTTGGGAAAATATCTCTTAATAATCTGACTTGCTTTTTCAACTGTCATTTCATCAACAGCTTTTTCAAAACCATTTATATAAGAATCGTCTAATCCATAAATAAATTTTTGTGTCAGGAACCCCGCAAGTAAATCGGATGTTTCATATCGGGGAGGAAACTGTCCCTTAATATAACTTTTTGCTGAAGATAAAGTTTTTTCATCAATTCCATTTTCAAAAAGTCTGTTATATGTTTTTAATGCAAGCTCAATTGCCGGTTCAGTAAATTTATTTGCTGTAAAAGTACTGATAAAAAAAGTGCCTGCAGTTTTGTAAGATGCAAATCTGCTTCCAGCACCATAAGTATATCCGGCATTTACACGAAGTTCATCGTTTAGCCAGCTTGTGAATCTGCCTCCTAATATTGTATTTACTACATCAATCTGAGTTCTATCCGGATTACTCATTGGAACTCCAAATCCGCCAATCATAAATGTGGTTTCTCTGGCATTTTCTTTATTGATCAGATAGACAACAGATTCTTTTAACTCTTTCTGATACGACCTGACATCATAAATTATTTTCGATGCTGTCGTGGACCAATTACCAAAGAAATTTATTAATTGATTTTTCATTTCGTTAGAATTAAAATCACCAACAACTGCAATTGCACAGTTTTCAGGTCTGAAATTTTTCTGATAAAAATCAACAGCCTTTGCTCTATCTATTTGTTCAATCGATTTCTTAGTTCCGTTAACCGGATTTCCATAGGGCGAATCATTGAATAAAAGCTTGTTAAAATAAGATCCAATAACCTGTCTGGGACTTTCTTTTGCCTGGTCAAGTTCTGCTATCCACCTCTGCTTTCTTTTAACGATTTCTTCTTCAGCAAAGGTTGGTGCTTTAATTACTTCAGCTAAAACAGGTAAAAGTGTTAATAAATGTTCTTTCATAAATTGTGTTGAGATGCCGGAGTAATCTGCTCTGGAATAAGTATTAAGACTGCTTCCATAAAAATTGAAAAGAGAATCAATCTGATTTTTTGTATGATTCTTTGTTCCAAATTTTAAAGCCTCTGCGGTAAATGAAGCTATTCCGTTTAATTCGCCATCTTTGATTGCGCCTGCCTCAATTACAACAGAAATAGAAACAATCGGTACATTCTTTTTTTCCATTAAATAAACAGTTAATCCATTATCCAGTTGTACAATTTCATAATTCGGAAGTTTAAACTGTGAATAACAGCTAATACTTAGAAGAAGTAATAACAAGAGCGTAATCTTTAAAGAGTAGATAAATGAAGATATTTTTACACTCTTATTTTTTCTCATACTTCTAAACAAATAATTACTTGTTGATTTCATTCTTCTTCCTCCGTATTCAAAATTCCAACTGTTCTGTTTTGTCTTGAGAAATATTTTGCTGCAACATTCTTAATCTCTTCGGCAGTAACTTTTTTATAATCATCGGGTGCGGTAAACATTTTTTTGTAATCACCAAAAAATAATTCATAAGTACCGAGAGTGTTAGACATACCATTAATTCTTTCGGTCGTTCTGTAGAAAGACATCAATTTCTGGTTCTTAACTTTCTGTAATTCGCTTTCGCTTATCCCATCGCTTATAATTTTATCAACTTCAGATATGATTGCTTTTTCCAATTCAGACGGCTTTACTCCATCGCTGCAGATACCGTATAAATAAAACAATGTTGGATCAAATGCTTCAGAATAAAATGCCCCAACATCCAAAGCAATCTGTTTGTCATCAATAAGTGAGCTGTAAAGCCTTGAAGATTCTCCTTCGGATAAAATTGAGCTTAATAAGTCAAGAGCATAATAATCTTCTGTGCCTGATTGCGGAACGTGGTAAGTAATCATTAAATATGCACTGGGAACTTCCCGCTTAACAAATACTCTCCTCTCGCCTGTTTGTTCAGGCTCTACTGTATGTAAACTTCGTGGTTTTGGTCCCGACTGAATTGGTTCAAAATATTTTTCTGCCAGCTTCTTAACTTCATTTAATTTAACATCACCGCTGATCACAACCACACAATTATTGGGTGCGTAATAAGTATGAAAATAGTTTTCCAGATCTTCTTTTGTCCAGTTTTTTATATCAGATTCCCATCCGATAACAGGCCATTGATATGGATGTGCCAAGAATGCAGTAGCCTGAACCTCCTGCCATAATTGTTCAAGAGGATTATTTTCCATTCCTGTGCTTCTTTCAGAAAGAATAACACCTCTTTCGCTTTCAATCATTTTGGGATCGAAATTCAGATTGGCAATTCTGTCTGCTTCCAGATCAAAAATTACTTCCAGTGAGTTTGATGGAAACCAATCGGTATAAGCAGTAATATTTTCAGAAGTATATGCATTGTTAGATCCGCCATTAGCTTCCATAACACGATCAAACTGTTTTGGTCCGAATTTTTTTGCACCATTAAACATCATATGTTCAAAAAAATGTGAAATGCCCGTAATACCCGTATATTCATTTCGTGAGCCTACTTTATAGAACAGATACATATTTGCATTTGGAATTGAATGATCTTCAAAAACAAAAATTTTCATTCCGTTTTTGAGAGTAAACGATTTCACATCATCTGCGTTAACTTGCGCAAAAAGCAACCCTGCAGAAAACAGAAAAACTAAAATGTACTTCATTAATTTTCCTTAAATAATTAAACATCTGATATAAACATACAAATTGTATTATCTTATTTAAGTAAAATTTTTATAAACAACGAAGGGAAAAAACAAGAGGAATATTAAATTCCATCAGAGCAAGTGCCCTGATGGAAAGAATAGTAGTTTCAGGCTTTGTTCAGTTCTGCTGATATTTCAAGCTTAACTTCTTCACTTACAACAATACCGCCTGCTTCAGTTAAAGCATTCCATTGTAAACCATAATCGAAACGATTTAGTTTTCCGGTAATTTCAAATCCTGCAACATCAATTCCGCCAAACCCTTTAGTTGTTCCGTTATAAGTAACATTTAAAGAAATTTCTTTTTTCGTCCCGCGAATGGTTAAATCCCCGACAACAACATAATCCTGATCTGATTTTTTTGTAATAGATTTAGAAACGAATGTAAGCTTTGGATGATTAGCTGCATCAAAGAAATCGGCTGATTTTAAGTGTCCGTCTCTTTGTTCATTTTTTGTATTGATACTGTTTACATCAGCTTCAAAAGAAATTTTTGCATCACTGAAATCTGCTTTTTCGGCTTCAACTGTTCCACTGAAAGTATTGAACTGACCGGTAACAGTAGAAACCACAAGATGTTTTACTTTAAATTTAATTTCAGTATGTGCAGTATCAAGTTTCCAGGTTGCCATATTATTTTTCTCCTTTAATAATTTGTTTTAAGTTTTAGTCAAAGATATGTGTTATGACACGCATTTACAAATTATAATACTTGTGTCTGATAAATAAGTTTTGCAGCAATTGATTTTTATCACATAATTAGGTTTAATTAGAATAAAGGGCGAAAAAGAAAAATTGATGAGTTATACTTATATTTAACAATAATAATTACAAAAACTAAAGTATCTGTTAAAATGAAAGTCAAAGAACCTCTTTTTGAATCCATCAGCAAAGATGTCGAATATAAAATAGTTAATGTTGATTCACTCCAGATATTAAAAAAATTGGATGATAATTAACGATAGAAATCTAGAAAAATAAAATTATAAGTTTTATTCGTACTTACTGAACAATACTTATATAAAAGAAAAATGAAAGACAGAATAGCAAAACCATTTCTAAAGTGGGCGGGTGGAAAAACGCAGCTCATTAACGATATTGAACGAGTTGAAACAAAGAGAAGTATAAATGCAAATCCTGAAATTATTTTTGTAGGCGTTCCCTTTGGTCGGGCTTTCCGTTCCATTCTTTTTGTTTGTTCCTCACAAAAAAGATTTCTTCTGCAATCCCTGACGCAATTAGTAGCATAAGATTATGAAACAATACGAAAAAGTAATAGAAGTAATGAAGCAAAATGGTGGTTTTGCTACCTTAGGTTTCTTAAATCATAAAGTTGATGTTTCTGATTGGAAAACTAAAACTCCTTTTGCCTCTATTAGGAGAATTGTACAAGATAAACGATTCTTTTTTAAAATAAAGCCTGGTTTATGGGCTTTAAAAGAATTTGAAGCCGATGTTTTACAAAAGTTTGAATTAGACGAAACACCCAAGAAAGAAAAGGATTTTACTCATTCTTACTACCAAGGATTATTAATCGAAATTGGTAATTTGAAAGGATATAAGACATACATCCCCCAACAAGACAAAAATAAAATGTTTTTAAATAATAATCTTGGTAGTATTTCTACATTAGACAAAATCCTTGATTTTAGTTATGATAAAATAGTTAAGAGAGCTAAAACAATAGATGTTATATGGTTTAATGAAAGAAACCTTCCAAATTCTTTTTTTGAAGTGGAACATTCAACGGATATTCAAAATTCATTACTAAAATTTAATGATTTACAAGATTTTTATTCAAACTTTTATATTCTTGGAGCTGCAGAAAGAAAAAGAGAATTTGAGCAAAAAATTTCATATTCTGCATTTAAAGAAATGAAAAATAGAATTAAATTTGTTGATTATGATTTCATATCAGCATTACATACCAAAAGTTTTGAATTGAAAAAGCTTGGCACATTATAAAAGGTAAATTATGGAAACATTTAAAATTGAAGTTCAAGAATTTTTATCAAAAATAATAGAAATAAAAGCAAAAGATTCTGTAGAAGCAATTCCTAAAGTAAAAAAATTGTATAAGAAAGAGAAAATAGTACTTGATTGGAAAGATTATGTAACTACTGAAATAAAAGAATATAAAGATGTTTGATCCAAGAATAGTTTTAAGTCAAGAATTAATAAAAATTGGAATCACATACAGTGATGCAATGACTATTGCATTAGATGCAGGCAGTTCTCAAGTAGTAGTTAATAACATATATTTAAAGGAATACAACTACTCAAGAGCCATAAGAACACAGGCACTCAGTTTAATTGGTAAATTTTATTCAGGAGAATTATTTGAAAATTTAGAAGAATAGTTTTCTATCTCCTTCACGAAAACATAATGGAGTTATTGCCTCAATTGACCACAAGTTTGATATGGTTTTTGCTGACCCGCCTTATTTTTCATCTAACAACAGACTTTCAATTCAAAGCGGACAGATAGTAAGCGTAAATAAAGGCAAGTGGGACAAGTCTCACGGTTTTGAATACATAAACGATTTCAATCGAAAATGGCTTTCATTGGTTCGGGAAAAAATGAAAGATGACGCAACAATTTGGATCAGCGGAACAATGCACAATATTTTTTCAGTTGGACAAATTTTAACAGAATTAGGATTTAAAATTCTAAACATTGTTACTTGGGAGAAAACAAATCCACCACCAAATTTTTCTTGCCGTTATTTCACTTACTCAACAGAACAAATTATTTGGGCAAGAAAAAGCGAAAAAGTTCCGCATTATTTCAATTATGAATTGATGAAGCAATTGAACGGCAACAAACAAATGAAAGACGTTTGGAAATTGCCGGCAATTGCGCCTTGGGAAAAATCTTGTGGAAAACATCCAACACAAAAACCGCTTTCAGTTTTAACACGCCTTATATTAGCTTCCACAAAACCAAACGCTTGGATTTTAGACCCATTTACGGGTAGCTCAACAACGGGAATTGCAGCTAATTTGGCAAACAGACGATTTTTAGGTATTGATAAAGAAGAAGAGTTTTTAACTATAAGTAAAAACAGAAAACTTGAAATTGAGAATCTGAGAACAGCCGCAAAATTCAGACAAAAAATTGGTGGTTTCAATAACAAAGAGGAACTAGAATTATTTTTAGTAGAGGAACCAAAAGAAGAATATAAGACAGAATTAAACTTGACTAAGAAGAAGAGCAGTCGGCTATTAAACGGTTCTGTATAATACTGAGTGAAACAATTAATTCAAACATTTATTATAAATTAAACTGATTAATGCTCGTTCCTATTAAACTCGCAATTATCACAATTGCCGCAGGGTTTTTCACCGGGAAAGCCGAAATAATCAGATATAAATACTCTTCTGCAGTTTTCATTCCTGAAGTAGTTTACAACTGAAAGGAGTTTTTTATTATCATTCAATAATTTTTCTTTAAGATGTTCTTCGTCTTGTAGAACTTCCGGTAATTCATCAATAATTTTTAGATTCTTTTTTTCAATTTCTCCTTCAGTTACACCATAGCGATCAAGCATTGCAAGTGCGGTTTCAATTCTAAAATCATTTTTGTTTTTAAAATTCATTTGTTCACGCAGATATTCAATGCCGCTCGAGTTTATTAAGCCTAGATCCCGTTTAAGTAAATTATAAAGTGCAAAATAAAAATCAGCATCAGGATTAGACCATTTTATAAACTCCATTCGTGTATAAAGATCTTCCTGATTGTAAAGCAGCAGGCAAAGAGAATCTTTACCATCTCTGCCGGCACGTCCAATTTCCTGATAATAAGATTCTATTGATGATGGCACTTCTGCATGGATTACAAAACGAATATCGGGTTTATCTATTCCCATTCCGAATGCATTTGTTGCAAGAATAAGTTTTTGTTTGTCGCTTAAAAAGTCCCTTTGCATTCGTTTTCTTTCTTTATCTTCGAGCTTTCCGTGATAGATGCCGTGATTAAATCCCTTGTCGCTTAAGATTTCAGAAAATCTCTCAAGAGTCTTGATAAGTGAAAAATAGATAATTCCGCTTCCATTATATTTTTCTAATGTTGATAAAATTTCTTTCAGTTTTTCTCTGTCATCAAAAATATCAACTGCCTCGAGTCTGAGATTTGGGCGCTCAATTCCCTGATGAAAAATTTTTATTTCATCTTTTTTGATATTGAGTTTTGTAATAATATCTTCCTGAACTTCTCTTGTGGCAGTTGCTGTTAATGCAATTGTAAGCGGTTTACCAAGCAATTCCCTGAACTCACCAATTCTGGAATAATCCGGACGAAAATCGTGCCCCCATTCGGAAATACAATGAGCTTCATCTACCGCGAGCAAATCAATTTTTATTTTTTTTATTTCATCAACAAAATCCTTTTTACGGAATCTTTCGGGTGTAACATAAAGCAACTTGATATTTCCTTTTACAAAATCCGCCAATCTTTTTTCACGCTCTTGTTTTGATAAAGTTGAGTTGATAAATGCTGCAGGAATATTCTTTTTTCTTAAAGCATCCACCTGATCCTGCATTAACGCAATTAGCGGACTTATTACAATTGTGCCGTTGTCAAAATATAATGCCGGTATCTGGTAGCACAAGGATTTTCCGCTTCCGGTTGGCATTAAAACCAATAAGTGTTTTCTGTTCTCAGCTATTTCTTTGATTATTTTTTCTTGTGCATCATAAAAACTATTGTGACCAAAATAACTTTTAAGAATTTTATAAATATCTTTTTTCATAGTTTAAAAATAATTTAATATTTAGCCGATGTGGTTATGAAGTTTTTATTAATCTAAAGTTTATTAGTATTAAATTTAGCTAAAGAAAAGGATTATAAAATGAAAAATATTCTGGCAATTGCATTAACACTTATCACTTTACTTACTGGTTGTTCACAAAAACCGGAAGCAGACCCTAATTATGTAAAAGAAATAAACGAGTGGGATGCTAAAAGAGTTTCAAGACTTAAGGCTGATGATGGCTGGCTTAATCTTATTGAGAGATTCTGGTTGAAGCCGGGAGAAAACACATTTGGCACTTCAAAAGATAATGATATTGTAATTGAATCATCCAAATTGCCTGAGCATATCGGTTCTTTTTTGTTTGTTGATACCACTGTTACATTTAAAGCAAATGAAGGAACGGATGTTCTTTTTAATAACAAGCCTGTAAAAGAAATTGTACTAATCGGTGATGAGAAAAAAGATATGACAGTTTTACAAATTGGTTCTGTAAAATTTAATCTGATAATCAGAGACACGCTTTATGGAATTCGTTTTCGCGATCTTAACTCTGACTTAGTAAAAAACTTTAAAGGAATTGAAAGATTCCCGATTGATCAAAGCTGGGATATAAAGGCAAAGTTTGAAGAATATAATCCGCCGAAAGAAATTATGGTCCCTAATGTGCTTGGACAAATTGACAAGGAAAAATCTCCCGGAGCAGTCGTGTTTGAACGCGATGGACAAACATACAGAATAGATGCCGTTGATGAGGGCGGTGATAAACTCTTCTTAATAATTGCAGATCAGACAAGTGGTGATGAAACTTATGGCGGCGGAAGATTTATGTATGTTAATAAACCAGATTCAACCGGAACGATTGATCTGGACTTTAACAAAGCTTACAATCCTCCTTGTGTGTTTACAAAATATGCAACCTGTCCATTGCCGCCGCTACAGAATTATCTTAAGCTTAGAATTGAAGCGGGTGAGAAAGTTTACGGAGAAGGACATTAATCTTCTTCCAATATTTGGAATTAATTTTATCTTTTGTTAAGAATTTTTTTTATCTCAACAACATCATCTTTATACAAGTACAAAGAGCGGAAAGCGCTACACTAATAGAACGCAGATAACGCAGATTAAACAGATTTTCTTTGTGAGCTTTGGACTTGTAATTTCTTAGTGAACTTTGCGTGAAATGAATTTGGCTTTGGTTCACGCAAAGTCCTCAAATGTTTTTATCTCAACAGCATCATCTTTTTTACTGATACAAATGATCCGGTTTGTAAGCGATAGATGTAAGCTCCGCTTGCAAAATTTGATGCATTCCAGCTAACCTCATAGTATCCCGCTTCTTGCTCATCATTTACTAAAGTTGCAACCTCACTGCCGAGTATATCATACACTATTAGCTTTACTGCAGATTGCTTCGTTTCACTCGCAATGACTGGAATTTGATACTGTATTGTTGTTGTTGGATTGAATGGATTGGGAAAATTCTGTTCCAATTTAAATTCTTTTGGCCCTGCATAACTGAAGATGAATTGTTTCGTCATCATTATTCCATCGGAGCTTATTATCATAAAATCAATTGTGTCTTTTTTATTTATCTGTGCATTTCTGCTTACATCAAATATAAAAGTTACTTCTTTTTCTTCCTTCGGGTTCAGTATTTCAATTGTCTGTTCTGACTGACGAAAAGTAATTGTCTTCTCCTGAAAGCCCTCTCCTTTGGAGAGGGTTGGGTGAGGCTTTACTGTTACATTCGCAGCCGGATTTATTTCCGATACATTAGCAACCGTAAGCATTATCTCGTTTCCTTTTGTGCCGGGTGTTAATTCGTAAATTGTCTGTGCAAAGCTTTTGCTGAGTAAGAGTAAGATAAGGAGTATGAGTAAGACTAATTTATTTTTCATTGTAATTTCTCAATTGTTAATTGTTCATTATAAATTATACATTGTAAATTATTCATTATTTGTTGTCAACTGATAATTCATTTTGCCTTCTGCCCACTGAAGACTGCCTACTGTTTACTAAGGAACATTCAACATTATTTCCACTAAATTATTTACAGAGATATCCTGCTGTTTATCCCTACTCACATTATTATACGTTGCTCTGAAACTCAGATTCTTTGGTAAAAGCTCTTTTGTTATTTCTCCACTTGAATTTGTTAACCCGATATCTCTCCAGGCAATTGAGTAATATTTTGTATTTGCACCTTCAAGCGGTTGATTGTTTACCTTAGTTACCTTTACCGTACAAAGAACAGTATTAAAATCTACAACAGGATTTCCGCTTAAGTTCTGCTGTTTGTCATTTGATACATATTCATAAGTCATTCTAAAACTGTAATTAACAGGAAGTAACTCTTTGTAT
>JAKIZM010000015.1 GCA_022708025.1 Bacteroidota bacterium
CGGAAAAACCCATATTGGATTTTCGCCAAGCTAAGTGCTGTTCCGCTACGCTCCACAGCACTTAGCTAATTTCTTAGTTTAACCATTTACACAAAATTATTTACACTACTCACGGTAGGGGATTAATAAAAAAAGGGTGTCTTTTCAGACACCCTTTTTCATAATATTTTCAGAATTACTTGGTTCTTGTGAACTCAATTCTTCTGTTTTTCTGTTTTCCTTCAGCAGTTTTGTTATCAGCAATTGGTTTATCCTTACCATAACCTTTTGTGGTTATTCTGCTAGGATCGATTCCCTTGCTAACTAACCAGTCTTTAACAGAGTTTGCTCTTTCTTCAGAAAGCTTTTGATTTAACTTAGCACTACCGGTGTTATCTGTATGACCACTTATTTCAACAGAAATATCAGTATAAGTCTCTAAAGTTTTCAATGCTTTCATTAAAGTAGCTTCAGATTCTGGTTTAATTGTTGCTTTACCAACATCAAAAGTAATTCCTTCAAGGATAATCGGAACACCGATCTTAACAACATCATCTTCAGGATTCAATGGATCAGTACCGCGTTTTACTTCTGTACCATCATCAACTGAACCGCCGTCAGTATCTTTCTTTAATGGATCAGTCTTGTATTTAAGAACTTCTTCGCCGTCAGTTAATCCATCACCATCAGTATCTTTCTTTAACGGATCGGTCTTGTATTTAAGAACTTCATCACCATCGGTTAATCCGTCGCCATCAGTATCTTTCTTTAATGGGTCAGTCTTGTATTTAAGAACTTCATCACCATCTGATAAACCATCACCATCGGTGTCAGCTTTTAATGGATCAGTCTTATATTTATGAACTTCGTCACCATCTGATAATCCGTCACCGTCAGTATCAGCTACTAATGGATTTGTTCCGGTTGATTTAACTTCTTCAAAATCAGTTAATCCATCACCATCAGTATCAGGATTTAAAGGATCAGTTTTGTAAGTTAAATACTCTTCACCATCAAGCAATCCATCACCATCTGTATCAGGATTGTTTGGATCGGTACCGATTTTAAGTTCATCACATTTTCCAAGTCCGTCTTTGTCTTTATCAACGCTGCAATTTTCACCAGTGAATGTAAGACCAAGACTCGCATTAAAATAAGAATCCCAGATATCATCAGCACTTGATCTGTAAGCATCCAGGTCGTAGGTTGTGGACATAGCGCCACCTAACGAGAAATCTAAAAGAACCCTATCACTAAGTGCAAATTCAGCACCAATACCAGCAGGAATAATTGCAACCCAACCATCATCTTCAACTGGTTTGCCGGAAGCAACATTAGGTTTAGTGTCAACACTGAAATTCATAACTCCGCCGCCAACGTAGAAGTAAGGGTTCCAGCCCTTAACATCAAATGGGCTTATTCTGAAACGGAGAGTAATCGGAATTATTGTAGTTTCATATTCTCCGAGACCGGCATCTTTGTTATCAAACATTGCAACACCGGCATATTTTCCATAGCCGCCTGCAAGCTGCATTTCTAACGCTTTTGTAAGTTCAAATGCAAAGAATGCTTCGCCAAGATAAGAAGCTTTGAACCAATCAAAAGAAAAATTATCATTTCCTCCGAAACCTAAGTTTGCAAATTCGTTTTCTGGAAATAATATGCTTCCTCTAAGACCAAATTTGGTACCCCAGTCTTTAAACTGAGCTTCTGTTGGCTGCATTATCGCACATAAACCAAATATTACTAATAAGTAAATTAACTTTTTCATAGTATCCTCATTTTGTTATTTAATAGAATTAATTAAAATGTTTCCCAGTTCTGATAAATGATTGATATTAACAATAAAAATATAGAATTTTAAAAACTAACTCCAAAATTTAAAAAATTATAAATTCATCTTATTTGAAAAATATCACATCATCAGGTATCTCGGGTTTTACCAGCAAAATGTCTTCTTTTAACAATGAAACCTGACCAAAAGGCATTCCTTTTCTCTTAACCACATATTTTTTATAAGTAAAAGAAACAGGAACAACGCCGGCTGTTTTTGCTTTGCTGTGAAATGCTGCTAAACCTGCCGCCTTTTTTATTACAGATTTTGGAATAATTTCTTTTTTATTTTCTACCCGAAGTATAACATGTGAGCCGGAAACAGCTCGTGCATGAAACCACAGATCATTTTGTTTGGCGAATTTTGTCGTTAACAGATCATTATTCTGGGAGTCTTTCCCCACATATACATGATACTTACCTTCAATCAGATAATGTTTAAACTTGTTAGCATATTCATCTTGTTTATCTGCTTTATCATCATCTTTAATATTTAGTTCTTTCATAATAATATTTATTCTTTCATCCGGTAATTGTGGATTTATTTCATTCTTTATTTTTTTAAGTCTTTCGAAAGTGATTTTCTCTTTATCAAATAACTCTTTGGCTTTTTTAAATTCCGTCAGACTGTTCCTGGCTTTTTCAAAATATTTATCAGCGTTTTTTTGTGGTGAAATTTTGTTATCAAGGGGAATGGTAATTGTCCCCTCTGATTCAAAAGTATCTTCACAAACTAATTGTGCAGCATTAGTTTTAATCTTATACAGATTAATCAGAATTAAATTGGCATATTTCTTAAATAACTTATCTTTTGGTCCGGTTATTATTATTTGCTCAAGTTTTTCAATTTTATTTACTGTTCTGTTTAACTCTTTCTCAACTACATCGGCTATCTTTTTAAGTTTAATATTCTTTTTTGTAAGATAAATTTTCTTTATCAGAAATTCATTGAAAGTATCAAACAGATCACCAATGTATTCTTTTTCATAAGAGTTAAATATTACTAATCCATCAAACCCTATTTTTACTTCATTGTTTTGAGTATCATAATACAATACCATTCCTGAAGATTTAATATTTTCTATGATATTCAGCAATTCCCGGGAATGTTTTTCTTCTTCATCAGTTCTTGAATTAACCTCAAGTTCTAATTCTTTCCCAATAAACTTAAATTTTTCTCGTATTGATTTGATGGAATATCCGGTTATTGATTTTGGATCAATATCATTAAAAGCAGTTATAAAATTCTTTTTAGCAAATTCATTCCTGATCTGCAATAAAGTTTCTTCGTGTTCTTCTTTAAAAGATTGTATTTTACCATTGTTTATAAGATAAAGGTTCGTGAATTTACCTCTTATTGCAAAGAATAATTCTATATTTTCAAATTCAAATTTTATGATTCTGTCATCATCAGCAATTGAGAATGACAAAATTTTTTTATGCAATAATTCAGGAAAGATATCTATTGTATTTCTCTTAGCTCTTATATACTTTTTTCTGTAAGTAATATATGGCTCAGAATGATTTACTGAGAATTCAATAACATTGTCCACAGGTTTTTCAAACTGCATTATTAGCTTATCTTTTTCCTGAGAAAAGATACTCTTAATTAAACAGCCTGATAATATTGTGTTCAATTCCAGAGCAATTCTGTTTAAGAAAAAATAATTTTTATACATTCAGATTCCTTTTAGTTAGGCAAATTTAATCATTATCATTTTAATGATTAGTTGATTAAATGCGAAATTTTTTAATAATTTACATCATTGATATATTTAAATAAATGAAAAAACTACTCGAAAACACTTTTGTAAAGAAATCTTTAATAGTATTAGGAATTTTTATCCTGATAGTTCTTATTCTTGATTTCATTCTGATTCCGCTTTATGTAAATGAACCTGAGGTTCACGTTCCCAACGTGGTTGGCATGACTGAAATTGAAGCGTTTAAAACTCTTGAAGATGAAGGATTTGAACCTGTAATATCAGATACATCTTATGGCGTTTCATTGCCGGTAGGAAGAATATTCCTTCAGAAACCTGAGGCAAATAAGATTGTTAAAGAAGGAAGGAAAATTTATTTGTTTATTAGCGGCGGTGATCAGGTTATTTCTGTTCCTTCGCTAATAGGTAAAAATGTTATGGACGCCAGATTAGCATTAGCAAGAGTCGGTCTTAGAATCGGGAATATTGATGAAGCACCGTCTGTTCAACCCAAAGATATGATTTTTGATCAGCAATATGCTGAAGGAACAAAACTGAGGAAAGGGCAAAGTGTTGGTGTAACTGTAAGTATTGGTAAAGGCGGCGGAGATATTATTGTGCCTGACTTAATCGGCAAATCTTTAACAGAAGCCAGAAGAATCTTAAGCGATAGTTCATTAAGTGTTGGTAAAATTAATTATCAGATATCCAGCACGCTGCTCCCGAATACTGTGCTGGATCAATATCCTGCTCCCGGTAACAGATTAAATTCCAACAATAGTGTGGATTTATTTATTACCAAAGAGGGATCAGCAGACGAAAGAAAAGAAATTCCTGAGGAAAATTAAATGAAATTGCTTGCTCCTTCAATTTTATCAGCAGATTTAGCGAATCTTTCACAACAGATTCAGTTAGTTGAAAAAGCTGGTGCTGACTGGATTCATTGTGATATAATGGACGGTCATTTTGTAACAAATATAACTTTTGGTCCTGTGCTTGTAGAAGCCGCAAGAAGATCAACTGATTTGCCTCTTGATGTTCATCTGATGATAAAAAACCCAGATAAATTTTTGGAAGATTTCAGAAAAGCCGGGGCAGATAGTATTTCTGTCCATTTTGAAGAAGTTATTCATCTGAACAGAACTATCAACAAAATTAAAGAACTTGGAGCTAAAGCTGGAGTTGTAATAAATCCATCAACACCGGTTTCTATGGTTAAAGATATTGCTGAGTATATTGATCTCTTATTGATAATGACAGTTAATCCCGGTTTTGGCGGACAGACTTTTATTTCAAATTCTGAGCGAAGAATATCAGAGGCTGTAAAATTAAGAGATGATCTTAAAGCTGATTTCTTAATTGAAGTTGATGGTGGTGTTAGTAAAAATACAATTACAAAAATTAAAAATGCCGGTTGTGATGTTTTTGTTGCAGGATCTTCAATATTTAAAGCCAAAGATGTTTCAGCTGCAACAACAGAATTAAAGAAATTGATCAGCTAAGGTTTGATAATTAAGTAAAACACTCTGTTGTCTTTTTCAAGTCTTAACAAAAATGTTTAACACATCCAAATATAAATTTTCATCTTCAGAAATAGATTTTCGTTTACCGTCAATTATGGGTGTGGTTAATGTTACACCGGACTCTTTTTCCGATGGTGGTAAATATTTTTCCACAAAATCAGCAGTTGATCATGCATTAAAACTTATTGATCAGGGAGCAGCATTTATAGATATTGGCGGTGAATCTACCAGACCGGGATCTGAACCGGTTTCTGTTGAGGAAGAAATCAATAGGACGATTCCGGTTATTAAAGAGATAAAAAAACTCAGAAAAAATATTATTATCTCAATAGATACTACAAAATCACAGGTTGCAGCAAAAGCTTTGGATAGCGGAGCTGAAATTGTAAATGATATTAGTGGTTTTACTTTTGATGAGAATATGTTAAACGTGATAAAAGAGTATGATCCGGGAGTAGTGATAATGCACATGAAAGGTAATCCCAAAACAATGCAGGATAATCCCTTTTATGAAGATGTTATTAAAGAGATAAAAGAGTTTTTAAATAATCAGATAAAAAAAATTGAATTAACCGGCTTATCAAAAATAATTATTGATCCCGGTATTGGATTTGGGAAAAGGATTATAGATAATTTCCAGATTATAAAACATCTTCCTGAGTTTGAACAACTGGGCTATCCGATAATGATTGGTGTTTCAAGAAAATATTTTTTAAGAAAAACATTAGATTTGGATATTAATAATGTAGAGATTGCAACGGTAATAATGGAAAGCATCGCTGTTATGAGATCTGCTAGAATAATCCGAACTCACAACGTAGAATATTGCAGTCAATTAGTTAAATTAGTCAACAATATTATTTAATGTTTGATGGTAGATTTATTTAAGATAGGTTTTTTAACAATTACTCTTTCAGATGTAATTGATATTGCAATAGTATCATTCATCTTTTTTAGATTGTACATCACGTTGCGTGGTACGGTAGCCGCACAAATATTTGTTGGCTTGCTGATTATTATTTTAGTTTCTTTTATAGCACAGGTTCTTAATTTCAGAGCAGTTACATGGTTACTTAGATTAATAACAGATATTTGGGTAATTGCATTTGTAATTTTATTTCAGCCTGAGATCAGGCGTTTGTTAGTTCTTCTGGCAAGAAATCCGTTCTTTAAAGTATTTGCAAAATCGGAATCGCATGAAATTGCAGATGTTATTGTGGATGCAGCTTTTCAGTTGTCTCAGCATCAGCACGGTGCATTGATGGTATTGATTAAATCTTCTGGCATTAGAGGATTTGCTGAAACGGGAGAATTATTAAATGCAAGAATAAGTGCACCATTGTTAACTACGATTTTCTTTCCCAGGTCTCCTTTGCACGATGGTGCTGTAATTATAAATAAAAATTTTGTGGAAGCTGCACGTTGTACTTTACCGCTTTCACAGCAAACATCTGTAAATGGTGAATCGCTGGGTATGAGGCATAGAGCTGGTCTTGGTATTTCTGAACAGGCTGATGTATTAAGCATAATAGTATCAGAGGAAACAGGAAGTATTTCCATCGCAGAAAATGGCGAATTAACAAAGGGTTTATCAAGAGAAGCTTTAAAAAGAAGAATAGATTTTGCATTAAAAGATCCTGAGAAAAAAGGCTGGAAAGGTTTTATTGAACAGCTTAAATCAAGGAAATAATTGTTGCGCGGTTATTCCGTTTTATAATGAAAAAAAATATTTAAAAACAGTAGTCAACAACACATTAAAATACGTTGATAAAGTATTTGCTGTTGATGATGGCTCAAACGATGATTCTGCTGATGATATTGCGGATATTGAAAATGTTAAGATAATTTCGCTTGATAAAAATTATGGAAAAGGATATGCATTACAAGCTGGATTTGATGAAGCAATTAAATATGAATATCAATTTATTATAACTCTTGATGGAGATAATCAGCACGATCCTGACTTAATTCCTGTTTTTATAGAGGGATTAAAAAAATATGATATCATAATCGGCAACCGGCTTAAAAATCTGAAGAGTATGCCTGTTCATAGAATCTTAAGTAATAAGATTACTTCGTTTTTGCTTTCTTTAAGAACTGGAGAAAGTATTTTGGATAGTCAATGCGGTTTCAGGGCTTACAGGGCAGGTGTGTTAAAAAAAATAAAAACAACATTTAGCGGATATGAAGCTGAAAGTGAAATAATCTTATTGTCAGCAAAAGAAAAATTTTCAAAAGGTTTTGTGGATATCCCGACTATATATGCAGATGAAAAAAGTAAAATGAATAATATTAAAGCAATCAGCGGTTTTATTAGAGTTTATCTAAAAAATTTTAGTAATTAAAAAAAGGAGATCAGATTATGAAACTGAAATATTTTGGTCATTCTGCATTTCAACTTACAACCGATTCTAATATAAGGATTCTTATAGATCCTTTTTTAGATGATAATCCGGTTAGTAAGATAAAGTCTTCAGAAGTGGAGGCAGAATTTATAGTTTTTACTCACGGTCACGGTGATCACGTAGGAGATGGATTGAAAATAGGCAAACGATGTAATTCATTATTTATTTGTGTAAATGAACTTGCTGAATGGGTTAAATCCAAAGGACTTAAAGCTCACAATATGCATATCGGCGGAGCGCATAATTTTGATTTTGGCAAAGTTAAATTTACAATTGCTCATCACGGTTCATCAACTCCGGATAATCAATATGCCGGTGAACCTGCAGGAGTTCTTTTAACTATAAATAATAAAACAATCTATCATACCGGTGATACGGGGTTGTTTTATGATATGAAATTAATCGGAGAAATGAATCCGGTTGATTATATGCTATTACCAATTGGTGATAATTTTACAATGGGCATTGATGATGCTGTAAAAGCTGTTGAATTAACAAATCCTAAAGTAGCTATACCGATGCATTATAATACTTTTCCGGTTATTGCTTCGGATCCTCAAAAATTTAAACAGCTTGTTGAAGCAAAATCAAAAAAATGTATTGTTATGCAATTTGGTGAAGAGATTGTTTTATAATTTTTTTATATAAAGTTTATATTCTGTTATCTTTAAACTCAATTTTTCGTAATCTGGACTAAATGGCTAAAATTATTTCTATTGCTAATCAAAAAGGTGGTGTTGGTAAAACAACAACAACAATTAATTTATCTGCTTTACTTGCAGCAGCAGAGAAGAGAACTTTGTTGGTTGATATTGATCCGCAGGCAAATTCATCTTCCGGATTAAGTGTTACCAACCATACTCCATCTGTGTATGAAGTTCTTGTTGGAACAAAAAATATAAAAGAGGTTATAATAAATACATTTATGCCTTTTTTGGATATGCTTCCTTCAAATATTAATCTTGTTGGTGCCGAAATAGAAATGGTGGATATTGAAAATCGTGAAGTTCTTTTAAAAAATGCGTTAAACGAGATTAGTTCTGATTATGATTATATTTTAATTGATTGTCCGCCTTCACTTGGATTGCTTACTCTTAATGCATTAACTGCAGCAGATTCTGTTCTTATACCAGTACAATGTGAATATTTTGCTCTTGAAGGACTTGGACAATTATTAAATACAATTAATATTGTAAAAAAACACTTTAATAAAGATCTGGCTATTGAAGGTGTTTTGCTTACTATGTTTGATACCAGATTAAGACTCTCGCACCAGGTAGCTGAAGAAGTCAGAAAATATTTTGGAGACAAAGTATTTAATACCGTGATTAACAGAAATGTAAGAATATCTGAAGCACCGAGTTATGGTAAACCAATAATTTTATATGACGCAATATCCAGCGGTGCTCAGAATTATATGGCCCTTGCATCAGAACTGTTGGAAAAGAACTCAGAATTTAATAAGAATTAATAATGAACAAAATGAAATCAAGTTTAGGCAGAGGATTGGATGCTTTAATCAATCCGAATAAATTTACTGAAGCTGATGAACAAAAAGCTTCTGACTATAAAAATATTAAAGATGATGATGGAAAAAGGGTAGATGTCCTTGTTAATATAGCTGTAGATTTAATCTCGCCAAATCCTTTTCAACCAAGAACCAATTTTGATCCTGAAGCCCTGGAAGAGTTAAAAAAATCTATCATTGCAAATGGACTTATTCAGCCAATTACTGTAAGAAGAGTAGCAGGAAACCGTTATCAGCTTGTTTCCGGTGAAAGACGTCTGCGTGTGTATTCTGAAATTGGGTATAAAGAAATCCCTGCATTTATAATTAAAGTTGATTCCGATGAGATAATGTTAGCGCTTGCACTAATTGAGAATATTCAAAGAGAGACTTTAAATCCAATTGAAGTAAGCAGAGCTTATAAGAGATTAATGGACGAGTGCAATCTGACACAGGAGCAAATTGCAGAGCGTGTTGGAAAGAATCGTACCACAATTGCAAACTCAATAAGGCTTTTAAAATTACCTGAAAAGATTCAGAATTGTTTAGTTGATGAATCTATTTCGGCAGGACACGCACGTGCATTAATTAATCTTCCTTCTGAAGAACTTCAGCTTTTTGCGTTGGAAAAGATTTTACATGAAAGTCTTTCTGTTAGAAAAGTTGAGGCAATGGTAAAAAAACTTATTAAAGAAGGTATTCCGGATAAAAAAACAATAACTATAAAGCACACCAAAAATATAAATTCAAATCTTAATGATGTTGAAGATAAATTAAGAAAAATATTTGGTACTAAAGTTCAGTGTAAACAAAATAAGGATGGCAGGGGAGAGATAATTATTGAGTTTTATTCAAGTGATGAATTAGAAAGATTATTTGAACTGTTTGAAATCATTGATCAAAAATATAGTTAAGTGTATTATAATTCTTTTGATTCTGAATTCAAGATCCAACGGTTTTCAGGATACACTTAATGTTGCTGATACAACCAAAGAAAATCAAACCTTTGTGATGCAAAAATCTCCTTGGGGTGCGGTTATCAGAAGTGCTGTATTTCCTGGCTGGGGACAAATTTATAATGAATCGTATTGGAAAGCACCTGTTGTTTGGGGAGTAATGGGTTGGTTTGTTTATAACTGGATTGATAATAATAACAAATACATTGATTATAAGAATTTATATATAAACACTAATCAGAGTATAGCTCGTGATTATAGAGATTTTTATAGGGATCAAAGAGATCAATTCGCAATTTATATTGTGTTAACATATTTTCTTAACCTTGTTGATGCGTATGTTGATGCCCATTTATTTGATTTCAGTGTAGATGAAAATTACTTGACTAAAACTAAAATGATTAATGTCAGATTCCACTTCTAAAGCCAGGATGAATTTATTTGAATTTACTAAATGCAATAAATGCCTGTACAACAATGCGCCTTACCAAAGCATTTGTGGGAATTGTAAAGCATATCTAAGAGAAAAAATTGTTAACATCGATTTATGGATAACGATTCAGAAGTTGATTGAAAGTCCGTATGAAGCTTTTAGAAGTATTGTTTTTGCAGAACATAAGAATTTTATATTCTTTTTATTGTTCTTTATTTCTATTAAAAATTTAATTATTGCAAGATTTATTTCAGTTCCGGAACTTGGAAAAGAAGGTGTAATAACATCTTTATCTGTTTTGCTTTTTTTCTCGTTGTTAATAACAATTGGTTTTGTTGTTATTATATCTTTTATTCAATCAATAATATTTCAAAAATTAAATATTAAACTCAGAACGATTGATGTAATTGCATTAAATTCTTATTCACAAATTCCCTTGATATTCAGTTTGATATTAATTTTTCCTGTAGAATTGATAGTCCTTGGATCTGATATATTTTCAAATAATCCTTATGCCTTCCAAATCAAGCCCACAATTACTTATATACTCTTATCTATTGAAGCGATAATGATTCTCTGGTCCTTTATACTTTATTTTTTCAGCATTCATTTTGTTGGCATTAAAAAGATCTATTGTTTTATTTCAACGATTTTGGTTTTTGTAATATGGGCTTCAATTCTTTATTTATCTTCGAAAGTCATTTTCAGGCTGTAATATTGTCACAAGTATTAAAATAAATCATTGAAAATATAGTTCTGATGATTAGAACTTAATGATCCGGATAAGTATCATTTTAATATTATCTGTTAATTTCACCCAATTTTCTAACCATCTATACTATAAGGAGTTATAATAAATAGCTAAGATAAAATATTTGAGATTATTGGGTGTTATTTAGAGTTATTAAATAAAAACTTTTCAGGAAATCATTTTGGTTCTAAGTCCATCTTAAGTATTTAAGTTACAGAAAAAAATGAGCTTGCTCCGCTTGAAAATTTTTTTGGGATTAAAACATTAATTGAGTAATAAAGTTGATTGTTCGAAAAATAAACTATAGATGATCAAGTATAAAATAAGATCATTCTTTACTTCGTTTGTTAAAGATATCAATGCATTTTTATTATCTTAGCAGTAAAAATCAGCAAAATTATGAAAGAACTACCAACTATATCAAAAGTATTTGCAGTTATAGCTTTAGCTTCTATGTCTGTCTGGATTGGATCTTATTTTGCACGGCAATTTCTTGTTTATCAATTATTTGAAGGACCTGATTTAATTCTCAGGAGTTATTTAAATGAAACTAATATTTCTGGAGTGTTAACTGCTATTCTTCCGTCAATAATAATTCATTTTATAACATTCATTATTTTCATTCTGTCATTTTTTTTATTTGTTGTTACTTCAAAGCTTAAATTAAGATCAAATGGATGGCTGTTTATTATCCTAATCGCAACAATTATATTTATTCCATTTGAATCGTACTTAATGTTAATTGATTATAAAATAATAGTGCTTTTAATTAGTGGTTCTTTCGATTCGAATCATGTTATTGGTTTATTAAGAGACAGGATTAAGGATTTAAGTAGTTTTCCGATAGTTGCTTTGCTTACATTTATCTCGTTTTATTATTTTATTGTTTTCAAACCGCTTTCTAAAAAAGAGTAAATAAATAATAAAAGTATTTTATGAAGATTAAAGAAAAAGAATTTGAAGAGATCATACAAGAACTAAGATCAATTGCCTCACAACTGGGTGCAACTGTAAGATTTGAAAAAGGTGATTTCAGTGGAGGTTATTGTTTATTAAAAGATGATAAAGTTATTGTAATCAATAAAAATGCTAATCTCCAAAAAAAAGCGATGATATTATCTGCTGCATTAAAAGAATTAGGAGTTGATGATATTTATATTAATCCCAAACTACGGGAATTGATCGAAGAAATGGCGGATCAAAAATGAAAATCCTCGTAATTAACGGACCCAATCTAAATCTTTTGGATAAAAGGAATTCAGATATTTATTCTAAACTTTCAATTGAAGAAATAAAGGAGTTGATGCAAAATGAATTTCCTGAATTTACAATTACATCTTTTCAATCTAATGTCGAAGGAGAGATTATACAGGCAATTCAGAATGCTGATGAAAACTTTGATGGATTAATTATTAATCCGGGCGGTTATGCCCATACTTCAGTTGCAATAATGGATGCACTTGAACTCTGTAAAATTCCCAAAATAGAAGTCCATCTTTCTCATCTGGCTAAAAGGGAAGATTACAGGCAAACATTATTAACTGCAAAAAATACAGATGGTTATATCTCCGGGTTTAAAGAGAATAGTTATCTGGCCGCTCTGTATCTATTAAAAAAGATTCTTAAAAGATAGTTTATCTTATCCGAATATCTGTTTGAGGGAACAATATTTGAAAATCTTCCTTAATTTTATATTTAACTGACTCTATAAAGTTGATAATATTAAATAGATTAGTTATTTTCGATTAAACAAATTTAAGAAGCTTATGAAGGATTTGTCTATTAAAAAGCTTTATTATTCTATTAGTGAAGTAAGTAAAATCACAAATATAGAACAATATGTTCTTAGATATTGGGAAACTGAGTTTGAACAATTAAAACCCCAAAAGAACAGAGCCGGAAACAGAATTTATACAAACAAAGACATTCAATTAATCCTTCATATAAAAACTCTTTTAAGAGAGCGTAAATACACTATTGAGGGTGCCAAGAAAATAATGGAGAATTATTCTCCGGAAAAGATTCTTCAACCGGTTGAACAAACAAAGCAAATAACTGCAACCGAGGTGCCTGAAAATGTTGAGGTAAAAAAAGAAAAAAATACTTTGCAAAAAGACCTTGAAGAAATTAAAAGCGTCTTAGAATTATTGGTATCAAAATTATAATTTCGGAACGTAGCGCAGTCCGGTAGCGCACTTGAATGGGGTTCAAGGGGTCGCGGGTTCAAATCCCGCCGTTCCGACAAATTGTTTTGTTATAATCAACTAATAAATAACAAAACAGAAAATTATTCTGCTATCCACCTTATTTGTAAAAATTAAAATCGTCCTCATTATCTTAACATCCTACAAACTACTCTAAATTTATCTACATAAGCAATAATTATTATCGTGTAATTTAAAAAGATAAAATTTCCATAAAGATTGCAACAAAATCGCTAAATGTTGCAACAAAAAAGCCATTCCAGGGACTTCTAAAGCTATATTTTTGGACTCCATAATTGAGAATTATTCTTTGTAAAATAAAATTTTATACAAGGATTGGGAAGCATCAATTATGATCTCCTTGTGTGTAGTGCCGTAGGGAAAAATACTCTACGGCATTCATTTAATTGTAGTAATTGTGAATATTATCAAATAAATGTCGTGTTTAATGATTAAAGATTCTTATGATGAATTAAAGAAAAAAGAGAGAGTCTCAACAAGGATACTCTTTCTATTAATCATTTTAGTATCAATCGTAATTACTACATTGATTTTTTTAATAGCCCAGGATTTTTAACTAACTCTAATGTTTTCAATTATAAGATAACTTAAATATAAAAAATGTTTTTTTAAATTAATTAACTACCTAAGATAAAGAGAAAGAAATATGAAAAATATTTTATCAACAACTGTAATCGGTATTTTTTTGTTAAGCTTTTTAACTAATGCACAGAATATAACCAATACACTGCCACCTAATGGCAGTTTTAAAGTAAAGGACAATACAAATGATTTTCTTTCTATTGAAGAGGCTACTGGTAATATCAAATTATATAAAGATGTAATTTTACCGGATGAAGGTTTGGGCAGTAGTTTGCAATATGGTAATATTTTTAAAGGAGGCACTCGGTTTATACATACATATCATGGAAGTCAAACAGCTGGTCGTAATACTTTTGTTGGTCTAGAAGCTGGAAATTTTTCGTTAGGAGGTACTAATTACGAAGGAAGTTTTAATACTGGTATTGGTAGTTCAGCATTATATTCGTTAACAACTGGATTAGAGAATTCGGCTCTTGGTTTTCTAGCACTTTTTTCAACAACATCCGGATCATATAATGCAGCTTTTGGAGTAAGAGCACTTACCAAAAATACAACTGGTGAAGAGAATTCAGCTTTTGGTTATTATGCGCTTAATTCAAATACAACAGGAAACCTGAATACTGCTGTGGGGAGTTATTCTTTATCTGTAAATACAACAGGTTTTCAAAATACAGCTGTTGGACATCATTCCTTACAAAATAATAACGGAAATTACAATACTGCCATCGGCTATAATGCTGGCTCAACAGTAACAACAGGAGTAAATCTTACACTGGTTGGTATAGATGCTAATCCGTCATCACCAACAGCTACTGATCAGATAACACTCGGAAATCAATTCGTTCAATCTCTCAGATGTAATGTTCAGACAATTACCAGTCTTTCAGATGTAAGAGATAAGAAAAACATTGAAGACTTATCAGTAGGTTTAGACTTTATAACCAAACTGAAACCCAGACAATTCAACTGGGACAGAAGAGACTGGTATCAGGATGGTAAATCAGATGGCAGCAAGATGCAGGAGCAACCCACAGCTGGATTTATTGCTCAGGAGCTTGATGAAGTACAGATAAGTGAAGATGCAGAGTGGCTGAATCTTGTATTAAAGGATAATCCTGAAAAATGGGAAGCAACTTATGGAAATCTGCTGCCTGTAATTGTAAAAGCAGTTCAGGAGTTAAACAATAAGAATGAACAATTAAAGGCAGAGAACAAAGAATTAGCAATGCGTTTATTAAAGTATGAAGAAAATCAAACAATGCTTGTTAAGGAATTTCAGAAAATTAAATCAAGTCAACACCAATTTAATATTAAAAGTGTTTTTATAGAAAACAATAACTAACTAATAATAAATAAATAAGGAGCATAAAATGAGAAATATTTTATCAGCAATTGTAATCAGCATATTATTTTTGAACTTTTTATCCAATGCGCAAAATATAACTAATACACTACCTACTAATGGCAGTTTTAAAGTTAAAGACAATACTAATGAATTTCTTTCTGTAGATCAGGTTACGGGGAACTTAAAATTATTCAGAAATTTAGTTCTGCCTATAAGTAGTCAAACTACTGGAGCTATATATATCGGTACTAATAGAATCTTAAATACTTATGGAGTAAATAATTTGTTTTGGGGCTCTAATTCCGGAAATTTTACTCTAAATTCATCAATTTCTAGAGAAAATGTGGCAATTGGAAGTAATACTATGAAAAGTTTGACAACAGGATATGAAAATACTGCTGTTGGTAGTAGTGCACTCTCAGAAGTAACTACAGGAAAATATAATTCAGCTTTTGGATCAATTTCTCTTATGAAGAACACAACTGGAGAAAATAATAGCGCTTTTGGTTATGCTACTTTGAATCAGAATACAACAGGTTATGGTAACTCAGCATTTGGTTGGGCTGTACTTTATGCAAACACTGAAGGACATGATAACACAGCATTTGGGAATGTTGCACTTAATAAAAACACTACCGGTTTTTTTAATTCAGCTTTTGGTATGAATGCTCTTAGAAATAACACTACTGGAGATGAAAACTCAGCTTTCGGGCAAGCATCACTTTTTAATAACATATCGGGTTATTCAAATACTGCTATTGGAGTATTAGCATTAACGGGAAATACAATCGGAAATTTAAATACAGCAATAGGGTATTCATCCGGAAGTTCTATAACCACAGGCAGTAACAACATTACAATCGGATATGATGCACAGGTACCGATAAACACTGGAAGTAACCAAATTCGGATTGGAAATGCATCTATTGGTTATGCAGGAGTTCAGGTAGCCTGGTCTGTTACAAGCGATAGGAGATGGAAAGAAAATATTAAAGAAACTAATCTTGGTCTTGAATTCATTTCAAAACTCAACCCTGTTTCATATACAAGAATAAATGACACCAGCCATAAATTAGAATATGGGTTGATAGCTCAGGAACTTGAGGAAGTATTGAAAAGCGAAGGGATGGAAAATACAGGTATGTTAAATATTGCTGATGATGGATATTATGAATTACGTTATAATGACCTTCTGGCTCCAATGATAAAAGCAATTCAGGAATTGAAAGCTGAAAATGAAAAATTAAGAACAGAAAAGAGTACAGAAGTTGCACAATTGAAAAAAGAAAATTTATCAATCAGACAGGAATTGGAATTATTTAAAGAAATGCAGGTTCGTTTAACAAAGCTTGAGCAAGAGATAAAAAATTCTGATGTAAAATTTTCAAGCAATATTATTAAATAATTAAAAGAATATTCATATAATATGAGATTGTCATGAAAATTAAAATATTTTTAATTGTAATATTAAACACAATAGTTTTAAGTGCACAAAGTCTTATTACGCTTGATACAGGAACTATTTTAGAAATAGGCGCCGGAGCTGATGTTTGTGCTGGTTCAATTACCGGTAGTGGACAAATTATTGGCAGTGGTACAATCTGCGGTAATCCAACAGATGTTGAAACTGAAGATCAGATCAGTTTACCGAAAGATTTTGCATTAGCTCAGAATTATCCTAATCCATTTAACCCATCAACAATAATTGAATATCAGTTACCAAAAGTTAGTAATGTTAGTTTAAAGGTTTATGATATACTTGGGAATGAAATAGTAACTCTTGTTAATGAAAACAAAGAAGCCGGTAACTATGAAGTTGAATTTAATGCATCAAGGATATCAAGTGGAATCTATTTTTATAAACTACAAGCTGATAATAAAACATTTATAAAAAAGATGTCTGTTATCAAATAAAAAGGCTTGTAAAAACTGAGAATGAAGAGCAGTTTTGTCATAAGTAATAAATAATTATTAGTAACTTTTCAGGAGTTCATTAAATGGAAAATACTTCAATCGCATTTTTAATCAGGTCAGTGTTATTATTTATTTTAATTACAGCTTCATTTCTGTTGAATACTAATTGCTCTTCATCAAACTATATTCCGGAAAAGATGGAGACAGCATTACAGCAGGAAATCAAAAAATTAGAAAAAGAGAATTCTGATATCCTAATTCAATTTAAAGGTAAAACTAATGGCATTATAAATGAAGATATAAAATCAAAATTAAAAGAAACTGGAATTATAGTGGAAAGTGTTATTGGGGATATTTTTACTGCCTCTGGTAATGCAGAAAGTATTAAGAAAACAACTCTTCTTGAATTTGTTGTTTTTCTTGAATCAGCAAAACAAATGGATTTAAAACAAAAATAAGGAAACACTTATATGAAAAAAGCTTTTTTACTTTTTCTGGCTGCTGTATTATTATCTGCCAATAGTTTTTCGCAGATAAAAATTCCTGAAATAAGTATAGAAAAAAGAAACAGTAATGATAGAGAGAAAATCATTAATGCGGAGATTAAATATGCTGATCAGTACAGCAAAAAAATGAGTCCGTTACTTAATTTATTCCTGGATAGTATTTCGACAAATAAAGGTGTATATGTTCAGGTTCCGAAATCCAAAAGTGGCTTAAAAGATTTGGTGTTCTTTCAGGAAAATGAAATGAAAGAAATTCTTTTACCAGTCTTTATAAAAACATTATCAGTTCCGGTTTCGGAAAGTGTAATTTCTGCTATTGGCGGAAAAACTCAATCGGTTGCCGGTGATATTATTGTTGCAGATATTCCAATATCATCAGTAAGAGAATTATCTCTTTCGTCTGAGATCGTTTATATCGAGCATAGCAATATTTCCAGTGTAAAAATTGATGTGAGCAGAGTTGAAACAAAGGTTAATCAGCTTCATAACGGAACAGGAATATCAAGACCTTACAAAGGAAATGGCGTTGTTGTTGGAGTATTAGATTCAGGAATTGATTGGAAACATCAGGATTTTAAAAATTCTTCTGGAAGCAGAATACAATATCTATGGGATATGTCAGGAACTGGTAATGCGCCTGCCGGATATGGTTATGGAACAGAATATACAAAAGCACAAATTGATGCAAGTCAATGTTCAGAGATTGACGGAGATGATGGTTATGGACACGGGACTCACGTAGCTGGTACGGCAGCAGGGAATGGTGGTGCATTATCCAACTATATTGGTATGGCTCCTGAATCAGATATAATATTTGTTAAAGGCTTTAGAAACGGACCTGGTTTTGCTGATGTTGATGTTGTAAATGGTTGTAATTATATTTTTCAAAAAGCACAACAGCTAAACAAACCTGCTGTAATTAATTTGAGTTTGGGCGGGCATTTTAGTCCTCACGATGGTACCAGTTTATACGAGCAAGCTCTAAGTAATTTAACTGGTAATGGTAAAGTTATTGTAGCTGCAGCCGGTAACGAAGGCGGAGAGACTATTCATTTAAATTATACAACTTCTGGTGCCTCATATAATGATTCTTATGAAACATTTTTTGAGCTAATTAATAATACTCCAATGATTGTTGCGGATATGTGGTATAGTTCTGGAAATATTTCTGTAGGATTAGTTGCATACGATAACAGTTTAAACAGAATTGCTTATACTAATCCAATAGCTCCCGGTCAAAAGATAGAAGATTTAGCATTTACTGTAAATGGCACTACTTATGGATATGTAACAATAGATGCTACAGGAACTAATAATCCAAATAATGGCGCAAATGAGGTTGTGATTGCAATTGATAGTCATAATGGGCAGGTTAATATCAGTAATGTTTATTGGACAGTTTATACTTTTGGCTCAGGAACCTTTGATGCTTGGGTTGCTAGTGGTGGTCAATTTTCTACTTCTACACCCGCAGGTTTTATTAAACCGGGCGATAATCTGAAAACAGTTGGTACGCCGGCAACTGCAAACAAAGTAATTTGTGTTGGGTCTTATGTAACTAAAACTCAATGGGTAGATATAAATGGTGTAACACAAAATCAGCCCGGTAATCCTGTTCTTGGACAGATCTCAAATTTCAGCAGTATTGGTCCTTCAAGAGATGGAAGAACAAAACCTGATATATGTGCTCCGGGTGAAGTAATTGTTGCTGCTTATTCTTCTTTCCTTACTCAAACTCCTGCTTCTAGTATTCTTCAGGGAGGAAAGCATCAAAAAATGCAAGGCACTAGTATGGCAGCACCGCATGTAACAGGTGTAGTAGCTTTACTTTTAGAAAAGAATTCATCTTTGGATTACGATCAGACAGTTTCAATTCTAAAAAACACAACCAAGAAAGATGGATTTACCGGCAGTACTCCAAATAATGTTTACGGATCCGGAAAACTTGATGCATACAATGCTTTCTTAAATGTATCCGGAGGCGGCGGAACACAAACGGTAATTATTCAGGAAGGTTTTGATGGCAGTTTTCTGCCTGCAGGTTGGACAAAACAAACTCTTAATACAAATAATACCTGGATACAGTCAAATCCTCAAAGTAATAACTTCAATCAAATTGATCCGAATAGTCTATTTTCTGCTTTAGTAGCTTATGATGTTAACCAAAATCAGAATGAGTGGTTAATAACTCCTCCGTTTAATTTAGGAAATGGTAACGCATCAATTGAGTTTTATGCGGGCTACAGCACCAATTGGCTATCAGGTGCAACTTTAAAACTTCATATCTCAACTGATGGAGGTAATAATTGGACTCAATTATGGACTGCTGAAAATGATGGTCAATCCTGGAAGTGGAGAAACAGAGTAATTGATTTAACATCGTATTCTAATAAACAAAACCTTAAACTTGCCTGGCAATATGTTGGTGTTGATGGAGATTTAGCCGGACTTGACGGAGTTAAACTATTGGGATATACAACAACAGGCGTTGAAGATAACAATAATACTGTTGTAACCGATTATGCATTAAGTCAGAATTATCCTAACCCTTTTAATCCAGCAACAATAATTAGCTGGCAAGCTCCGGTCAGTGGTCGTCAAACACTAAAGGTTTATGATCTGCTTGGTAGGGAAGTTGCCACCCTTGTTGATGAATATAAGAATGCGGGAGTTTACAAAATTGAGTTTAATGCCGAAAATCTTGCATCAGGAGTATATATCTATCAGCTTAAGTCAGGAGAATTTTTAAGTGCTAAGAAAATGATTCTGATGAAATAGCGACAAATGTCGCCTCGTAAGCAGTTAAATTTGTAAAAACAAACGAGGTGACAGATGAAATTACGAAGAGGCTTCTTAGATAGAAGCCAGCTAAAAAGTTCAGAGGGAGAGTTGATATGGGAATTAGAGAACTCATATTCACTCTCTCCAAAATTAAGTTCATCAATAATGATGACAGCCAAAGAATGTTTGCTGCGAGAATATCAGTTAAAGGAAGGTCAAATAGAAGTAACAGTAATTGAGATAGAAGAGCGAAGCGGAAAAATAATCGAGAAGATGGGAAAGAAAAAAGTAAGACTAACGATAGATAATGGCATAGAAGACATAGAGATATTAAAAGCATATGGTCGAATAAACTTAAGACAAATAAAGATCGAAAGAATAACAGACGAGGCAATAGAACAGGGAGGAGTGTTAAGTCAGGAAGACCTGTCAAAATATTTAGGATGTACAGTAAGGACAATCCAGCGAGATATAAAAGCGATAAAGAAAAAAGGGATAGAGATATTAACCCGTGGTTATTTACACAACATCGGCAGAGGTCAGAGTCATAAGGTAAAAATAATCGGGATGTATCTAGATGGAAAGACATACAGTGAAATAAAGCTAACAGCCAGGCATAGCAGTGGAGCAATAAAGCGATACATAGAAAGTTTCACGAAAGTATTGATGGCACAAAGCAAGGGGATATATGAAAGAAAGGCAATCAGTTCAGTAACGGGGATAAGCGAAGGATTGGTAAAACAGTATTTGTGTTTGATACGAGAGAGTAAAAAAGACAAGACGAGGAAAGAAAATCTAAAAGATTTAATAAACAGAAACAGTTATCGGGTGGGTATAAAAAAAACAGCGAAGCACTATTCAGAGGCTCTGGGAGCTATGATAGGAGGCTTGTTATGAGTTTGAATCCAACCAGAGACAGATATGAAAGCATAAACAAGCGGAACTTTAGAAGTGCGATAATAAATCTTTTAGAGAATGAATATAAGATACTGGGTTCAAGAAAAATCATAGAAATGCTGTCAGATGATATAGAGGATTTGCACAGAGAATATTATCCAAAACAAGAACAAGTAGGTTATGGAGAGATAGTATTTATCACAACAAAAGATGATGGTCAAAGACAGAGTTATGGAAAGAAAGCAGAAGATTATGGAACAACGACAGTGGTTCTTCCACTGATAACCAAAGAAGATGTAGAGCGAAGGGTCTATTATAAAAAGGGTGATCGAAACAGCAATTACAAGCACAGAGAATCCAGGGACATAGAAACGATGGTAAGGTTGCTCAAGAGTGCAAAACAACAGGGTGGTCTGTTAAGTGGAGCAGAATTAAGTGTGTTGATGAACAGAAGTCTAAGTACGTTGACAAAATACTTGAGAGCCTATACAGAAAAGACAGGTGAGATACTTCCGTTAAAAGGATATGTGCTTGATCAGGGAAGTTTGCCAACACATAAAGGAATAATAATAAGTTTATATGAACAAGGAAAATCTCCAGCAGATATAGTATTGCATACAGCTCACAGTCAGGATGCAGTGGACAGATACATAAAACAATATGATCAGATAAAAAAGCTTATAAAAAAAGAAATGGATGAAGTAGCAATAAAAGAAATCACAGGAAGATCGATGAAAGTTGTGAGAGAAT
This sequence comes from Bacteroidota bacterium, assembly GCA_022708025.1. Classification (GTDB taxonomy): domain Bacteria; phylum Bacteroidota; class Ignavibacteria; order Ignavibacteriales; family Ignavibacteriaceae; genus IGN3. Next base: position 22,091 of record JAKIZM010000015.1, read on the forward strand.
ACATTAAATTATACTATGATCTAAATCCAGTAATAAAATTAAATAAGTAAAAATTACCAGGCGACAAATGTCGTTATAGTAAATAGTATCAAATGATACCCAAGGAAGGATGAAACAAATTTACATTGACCGTATTCAGCAGCTAAAATTTGTTTAATATCATCTATCCTTGGGTAATCTTTATCTAAGTGAAATTCTGGGATACACTTAAAGCTATTTCATCAAGATCATTTTGTTGTTCAAAGTTTTATTACCTGTTTGCAGGGAATAAAAATATATTCCGCTGGATAAACTGCTTGCGTTAAATTTAACTGTATGATAACCCGGCTTTTGATATTCGTTTACCAGCGTAGTTATTTCATTACCCAACACATCATACACTTTTAGTGTTACGAATCCTCCTGCTTTGCTATCTCCATTTACTAAAGAAGGAATTTCATACGAAATTGTTGTTGAAGGGTTAAATGGGTTTGGATAGTTTTGATATAGTTTAAATGATGTAGGTACAGATTGAAAATCTTCTGAAACATTCACAGGGGAATTAAAGAATGAAATAACTTTTTCCATAAAAATATTCCTTTTCTCTTCAGGATAAATAGTTTCAAAGGGAATGCCCACACAAATTGATTTCCCGATTGCACTACCGCCTGGATAAATACCTTGAAAGCAAACTGCTGCAAATTGATTTGTAAGGTTGGAATATTTAAGGCATTCTATTCCGCCATTTACTCCTGCAATTACATCCGGATATCTAACATTAAAAGTGCCGTGTGTGCCATTATCAAATGAAATTGTACCGATGCCATCAAAAATACCATTTGGAACAGGTTCAGCCTGATAAAATACTCCCGACTGTCCATTTGGTGCATCATTGATATATTTACTTTTTAGATAATTGTTAATAAAATATTTATCACTCGATGACCCTTTATTATCAAGGTCCCAGGCAATCTCAGCACCAGAAACAAAGAGTCTGCCTCCGTTTTTAAGATAACTTTTTACTAATTCCTGTTCAGCATCACTAAATGTTTCATCAGCAGTGCTTTCTTCGCCAAGAATAAAATCCACAATAAAATAATTATTTAATGATACTATTCCTTCAATTACAGCATCGTTAGTAGAAGAAGAAAAATCATAACCGTTATTTTTGAAAGCGCTGCCATGTTGCCGTACAAAATTATAAGTGTTACCTGCAGAGCTTCGATCAAAACCATTTACAATTAGAACTCCCGGAGCAGATCCTGAGACTGATGCTGCCAAAACTTCAGAAAAATCCGAATAACCCAATCCACTTAATGCTCTGAGTTTAAAATAGTAAATTGAATCATCTGCTAAATTATTTACAATTATATTATCTGTAAATTCTGATGTGGAATCTGTAAAAGTAATTCCATTCTTACCATAAAATGCTTTAAATGTTGTACCGGAAAGCGGCTGAACAATAATCTTTAAGGATGATGATGAATTCCATAATACTCCCAAAGACTTTGGAGACGGAGTAAAAGTGCCTGCAAGAGTGTAATAAGGTTTTAAGATTGTACCTTCATCACTAACCAGTACACATAAAGCTGGATCAGCTAAAAGCTGAGCGAAAGTCATTGGCGAATCATTAACAAGAACTGAATCCAAAACCAAACGGATTCCGTGACTGTAATCAGCGTAAGTTTCATCATGACCGTTATAAACCGGCTGTATTGGAGTTCCATTTAACTGGTGCCAGCCATAAATAACAACAGGTTTCGGTACATTGGGCTGCAAATTCTGATATATTCTATTTGAAATGATCACATCCTTTTTAGTACCGCCAACCAAAGAACCAAATGGATATTGTGGCAGTAGAGGAAGTCTGATAGACATAACAGAATCGTTATGCTGTGCAAATACAGGAACTGTTGTCATTGCTCCTGATGGCGGAATTGGCTGAGGTCTCAATTTACAGATAGCAGTAGTATAGATTTGATCAACCATCTTTTTGGTAGGCATTGTGCAGTTTAATGCATTACAAATTCTTTGCGCAACTATAGGAGACATCGGGGTCAGAAAATAATCGGAATCAGAGCCTATCGCAAGATACTCCGGTATTACAAAATATTTAACAGTATAATTACTTCCACCAATATTTGCATTTGCTGTTATAGTGTTTAATTGTCTCATAAATTCCGGAATGTTACCTGATATAACCTGAGAATAAATTTGTTCTTCTCTTTGATCTCGGGGCATACTCCAGATGAGATTAACAAATGCAGAACCTGAAAGGGCATTTGATGATCTGGGTGGAACAGGTAAGGTTTGCGTAAATGCTGTAACCCAAAAAGTGGTGCTTAAAATTGCACAGATAATCGTTTTCATTTGCACTCTCTAAATTTGTTTAGTAATACTATTTTCCTCTTCTCAGCAAGAGGATCTTGTTGAAAATAAATTAACCCTGTTTGTTAATGTATAAAATAAGATATACTAATTCCACTAATGTATAAAAAACCTCTGAAAACAGGCTTCTGAAATGTTACTGTGTTGTTTTCATATTATAGGTTTTGCATTAATCTGATCTGTTAGCCTGATGCAACTATCTTTCCTTGAAAATTTCTAGTTTCTTTTGTTTTGCTTTTAAGTTTCTTTTTTGCTTTTAAAAGATATCGGAATATTATTAAGTGAAACTAATTCAAATAAACTTTGTAACTTTAGATAGCAACTAAAAGATATTATAGATTATGGAATCAATTAAAGAGATATTCAGAATCGGTAACGGACCTTCAAGCAGCCATACAATGGGACCACGAAAAGCTGCCGAAATATTTAAATCAAAATTTAATGATGCTGTCTCTTATTCAGCTACTTTATATGGCAGCCTTGCAGCCACTGGTAAAGGACATCTAACTGATGTTGCACTAGTAAAAGCATTCGAGCCCAAGGAAGTCAAAATTATATGGGAACCGGAAACCTTTTTACCTAAACATCCGAATGGATTAAAGCTTGAAGCTTTTGACTCTGATAAAAAAGTAATTGGAAACTGGACAGTCTATAGCGTCGGTGGTGGAAAGATAACAGATTTTGAATCAGATGAGTCTGAAAATAAGCTTTATGATCTTACAATGATGTCAGATATACTTGCGTGGACAAAGAAAACCGGAAAATCATTCTGGGAATATGTTGTTTCAGTAGAAGGAACCGAAATATATGATTATCTGCAGGAAGTCTGGTCAGTTATGACTAATTCAATTAAACGCGGAATAGAGAATGAAGGTATATTACCCGGCGGTTTAGGCTTAGCAAGAAAAGCATCTTCATATTTTGTTAAAGCAAAGAATTACAGCGGTTCACTAAAAGGCAAAACACTGATATTTTCTTATGCTCTTGCAGTTGCTGAAGAGAATGCCAGCGGCGGATTAATTAGCACTGCACCAACTTGCGGATCGTGTGGAGTGGTTCCGGCAGTATTAAAATATCTTCAGGAAAGTTTTTCATTTTCAGACGATAAAATTTTAAGAGCACTTGCTACTGCTGGTTTGTTCGGAAACATCGTTAAAAAAAACGCTTCTATTTCAGGTGCAAAAGTTGGATGTCAGGGTGAAATCGGAACGGCTTGTTCGATGGCATCTGCAGCAGCGACTCAATTGCTTGGAGGAACTCCAAATCAAATTGAATATGCTGCTGAAATGGGGATTGAGCATCACCTGGGTTTAACCTGCGATCCAATTAACGGTTTAGTTCAGGTACCTTGCATCGAAAGAAATGCATTTGCTGCTGAACGTGCATTAAATACTTCTACATTTGCGCTTTTGTCTGATGGAAGACATCTTGTATCGTTTGATAAAATTGTAAAAACGATGAATCAGACAGGGCACGATCTGCCAAGTATCTATAAAGAAACTTCTGAAGGCGGAATGGCTTTATTAGATATTTAGCATTTTGAATTTATTAATAATTTTCTCAGATAAGATCAACACCTAAACACTACCTGAAAATCAGGCTTAATTGCTGCTATCCCGAATTGCTGTTGCTTCGTTATTTCAATAACTTTAAATACACATTAAAATCATTTATTTAATAAGAGGTTTATTATGCCTATTTATGAATTCAAATGTAATAAATGTGGAAAACCATTTTCATTACAGATGACGATATCAGAATATGATACTACAAAATCATTTGTTTGTCCGCATTGTAAAAGCAAATCCGTAAAAAGAGTATTTTCGAGTTTCACAGCAGTAACATCTAAAAAAAGCTAGCTTTAAAATTATAAGAATTAAAAAGCTTTTTAATTCAGATGGCTTATCAATACACTCTTAAAGATTTCTTAAGCGCTTTAGAGAATACTCCAAACATTGCTGATGTCAGATAAAATATCAGTATTCTTTAAAATGTTTATATAGGAAGCAGGGCATTTGTATTTATTTAACTGAAGTTAAAAAAACTTGATAATCTGATAATTGATGATAGGGAGCAGAGTTAATTATAATTAATTTTTAAGAATAACTGTTTGAAAAAATATATCGATCAGGAGATAATTTCCTCAGTATTCAGAAAATTATTTTTGGTAGACAATAGTTTTACTAAATATTTAGCGCTTTGGATTACTCTTAAAAAAATCCCATATAATATCTGTAGCTGATACATTTTTAACGGGATTATCAGCAAACTTCCTGAGTTTTTCTCCACCGGGCCAGGAATGACCACCTGATAACATTTTATATAATATTATTTCAGTTCCGTTTTTATTTATATAACTAATTTTTTGGAAAGAAGAACTGTCTGATGTTCGTAAATGAACGCAGTTAAAATTATTTACCCACATATTAATAACTTTTTCAACTGGAAGTGTTTTCATTTCTGCAGATGTATCTGCTTCTGATGGGCCATTGTATAAAATATTTTCGTCGTTAATACTATTAAATGCAATGATTGATACCTCAGATTTTGGATCACAGGAAACTGTATCAAACATTGAAGCTGCTACAGGCGCTATAGCTGCAAAGTATTCAGAAAGTTCACAGGCAAGCAGATAACACATCATTCCGCCATTTGATAATCCCGCAGCATAAATTCTTTTTTCGTCAATTAAATATTCAGATTTGATCCTTTTCAAAACTGCATTAATAAAATCTACATCGTTAATATCATTTTTTTTAGCATATCCACAGCAATCCCATGTATTCCAGGTTAAAAGTTTTTTATTAAAAGAGCCGGTTCCATAAGGATAAACAACGATGAAACCTTCTTTGTCTGCTTTTTCAGAAAATCTAGTTTGTTTTGAGATAATATCCGGATTTCCCAATCCGCCATGAAATACAAAAACCAACGGATAACTTTTTTGAAAACTATATCCGATTGGCAAATGAATTTTATAAAACCGATTTCTACCATATAACATTAATGTATCTTCAATATCCTGAGGATATAAATTATATGGAATAGTAAAAAATGTAATTAAAATAAACAGTAAGATTTTCAAAATTATGCTCTCCTGACTTTGTAATAAACAACTTCAAAAGCTATGCTGAATTATATACCAATAAAAAATATAAAACCCTCTGTTAGAGGGTAAAAAATACTTTATTGTGGTAAAATTTTTAGTACACCCGGGGGGACTCGAACCCCCGACCAATAGATTAAGAGTCTACTGCTCTACCAACTGAGCTACGGATGCGTGGCAAAAATAAGTAAAACCATACTTTTCACCAACGCCTTTTATCAGGCTTAATTCTATTTTCCGTGTTACTGGTTGATAGGTTTTCTGTAAAGCAAGCAGACCTTTATTACTGGTTAAATTCTTTTTTTGAAGAGAATCAGATATCAGTTTGTTTTGAAGTTAACTGATATATAATCTTTTGGATGAAAAATCCGGATCGCAAGTAAGGTGAACACCGAGTTTTCTAAGACCTGCTTCATCTCCCGGTGTAGGAATATGAGTTAAATGAACTTCGCAGCCTTCAAGTTCTTTCATTTTTTCAAGTGCCATCTGTGCTGCTGGATTTGAAGTTGCACTGATGCTTAATGCAATCAGAGTTTCTTCAGCATCAAGACTTACATCTTTTCCTCCCAATACATCTTTTTTAAGATAGCTTAATGAGTTCATTATACTCCTTGGTAAAAGATGGAGATTATCAGGAAGACCGGCAATATGTTTTGAAGCGTTTAATATAAGACTTGCAGTAGCGTGTAATATGGGTGAATTTTTTCCGGTTATAATAGTGCCATCTTTTAATTCTATTGCGGCGCCGATAAAAATTCCATTATAACCATTTTTGGATTTTTCAGATCGTTGAGCTGCCTCTCTGGCGGCTGTTACTGTTTTTCTGTCTTCAACTTTAGCACCCACATTGTCCATAATCATTTCTGCCCTGTTAACTAAATCAGCTTCAATTAAACCAAGAGCATATTCAGTTATACATCTAAAGTATCTTCTTATTATTTCCTGATGAGCAGCTTCTTGCACAGCTTCATCATTAATTATCCCAAAGCCGGCTCTGTTAACTCCCATATCAGTTGGTGAATTATAAAACGAAGTTTCTCCGGTAATTTTTTCGATAATTCTCTTTAATAATGGAAAGGCTTCTATATCTCTGTTATAATTAACTGTTTTTTGATTATACGTTTCAAGATGATAATGATCAATCATAATAACATCTTTCATATCAATAGTTGCAGCTTCATATGCGATATTAACTTTATGATTCAGCGGAAGATTCCAGATCGGGAAAGTTTCAAATTTTGCGTATCCGGCCTTTAATCCTTTTTTGTAATCATGATAAAGCTGACTGAGACATGTTGCAAGTTTACCGCTGCCGGGTCCGGGGCCGGTTACAACAACAATCGGTTTTGATGTTTCAATATATTCATTTGCGCCATAGCCTTCGGCACTTACTATTAAATCAACATCAGTGGGATAGCCTTTTGTAGCTTTATGTGTAATTACTTTTATACCTCTTCTTTCAAGTTTATTTTTAAAAGCGATAGCAGAGTTTTGATTATCATAGCGGGTTATTACAACAGCTTTTACTTCCAGTCCCCATTCCTTAAAGTCATCAATAGTTTTAAGTGAATCTACATCATAGGTAATTCCAAAATCAGCACGAACTTTTTTTCTTTCGATATCACCGGCATAAATACAAAGAATTACATCAATGTTATCTTTAAGATTTTGTAGCAGCCTCATTTTAACATTTTTATCAAATCCCGGTAATACTCTTGCAGCGTGATAATCGAAAAGAAGTTTTCCGCCAAACTCTAAATAGAGTTTGTTATTAAAACGTTCAACTCTTTTCAGAATTTCCTGAGTTTGTTCTTTAAGATATTTTTCGTTATCAAATCCGAGTAATTGAGGCATCTCTGTTTCCGGTATAAGGATATTAAAATTATAGACTGAATGTTTTAATAATCAAAAATAAAGATTTATACAAATATTCTTTATATAAAAATTTTAATTATTGATGAAATTTTTCTGATATGTTTAAAATTGGCGGGTTGAAGACTTTAGTATTTCTGATTTGTCAAAAAAAAGACCGCAATTAAAGCGGTCTTTATATACTAAAACTTTTTAACGGGATTCAGAATAATTTACTTATTTCGTTTCTTTCTCTAATAACAGTTTTTCTCCAGAGAAAATAACAGAAGGCAATAATAACTGCAAATACAATTAATAAAATTAGCATTTCCATTTTTACTATCTCCGTAAAAATTAGAGTGTAAAATAATTTCTATTAAGCAAAACTTTCTAAGGCTTCTTCCTTATTCCGGTATAAATTCAGGACGCCGTATAATCCTGTAATTTTAAATAAATATAAAGCTGATGGCTGAGGAATAATATATTTAATTTCTCCGCCTCGCTCCGCCATTTTTTTAAGTACTACAACAAGAGCCCCTAAGAAAGTTGAATCAATATACTCGCAAGAACTTAAATCTATAATGATTCTTAAATTATTTGTTAGTATATCGTAAACCAATCTGTCTTTGAACTCCTGAGCCTCTTTAAAGGTTGCTCTGGAAAAATTAACTTTTTCTACGAGCACGTCATTGATGACTTCCTTGGAAAAGTCTTCAAAGCCAGTTAGAAAATCTTTTTTTGTTTCTGTCATTTCGTAAACCATTTTATTCCTTTTTGGTCTTTGTAATCTATATAAACAAATAAAAGGCCAGATTTTATAATTGAGTTTTTCTCAAATAATTCTAACATTTTAATTCATTTATGCCAATTATTAAATATTATTAGCTAATTGCTACTGAACCGATATGATTCAGATATCTTACTCTGCCACATTTTGAGTAAAAGCCCTTTTTAAATGTATTATTTAATCTCTTTTTTAAATTGATGCTTTTCAGGGATTCTCAATATTTTTTATTTGAATTTCTCCCTCTCTCAAAGGGGGCTTTTCTTTAGCAGTTATGTAAAAACAGAGAGATTTGTCAATAAAAAGCAGTAAAAAATACGCAGTTTTTCTGTGTGTGCCTAATATTTTGATAAATAATTATGGTTTACTTTTTGTAAAAAGCTAGTCAATATCACTTGTTAGATTAAAAATTTGTATTGAGTTAGTTTTTAATCAGAAAAGTATTTCTGAATGAATTAAAAAGGATAAAAAATGAAAAAGTTTTTAATTTTTCTTGTTTTAATTGCAGCCTGCTATTTTGGTTATTATTACTTCTTAAAAGAAAAGATATATTATGAGATTACACAAGAATCTTACAGTAAACAAAGAGAATCTGTTAGCATAGAGGGACCAGCAATAAATCCGAGAGATTTTGCGCATTATGAGGGAACTATTAAAAATGTCAGCGATAAAACTCTCAGAAATATTGTAATTAATTATTTAATCGATGCTCAGCCATCAAGTGTAACAATTGATAAACTGGAACCGGGTGAGGTAAAAGAGTTCAGATCTTCTGATGTGATGCTGCAACATATGGATCCGTCTCATTATCGGAAAGAAGTAACGTTTGATATTGAATAAAACAAAACCTGACTATTGAAGGTTAGTTTAATTTTAAAAATAAATTTTTTTTAAATAGCTAAGAGATTTTTAAAATAAATTATTTAAATAATTTTTTACTTCTTCCTTTTATATATAAATCTTTTTACTTTAACACAGCAATTTTTTTAATTAAAAGATTCTACGATTTGCGTTTATGAAAAAGAAAAAAGATTTAAAGCGTCGGCAAGTGGATCCAAATCAATTAAGCTTTGATTTTAATAAACAAGATACTTCGATAGATGTTCATATACCTAAATCATCTGCTGCAACATTTAATTTACAATTTACTCCCGGAAAAAAACTGACAATCAAACTGGCAGAGTCCTGAGTTAAAATCTTATTAAAATAAAAAAACCATGGTTGCCCATGGTTTTAACAGAGATTATTTCTACTATTTTTTATTGAGGATATTCTTAACGCCCTTGTCAATCCACTTTTCAAGCAGTGTAATTAAATTTTCTCCGGATAGCACTAGAGCCTGATTTTTAGCGCCTAAAAAGATTGTTTCACCGGTTGCATTTTCAGACTCAATTTTAGTCTTTAGCCATTCAGAAAGCCGCTTTAACCAGAGTTCCCGGTCTTTCTCTCTTACATCGCCTTCAAAAACAATCAGCTCTTCTTCTTTAAATACACATCTTACTTCGTTAAATTTAAATTTCTGTCCGTCGCTTCCAAGATGATTGAATAAAGAATTTGACAGATAATTGACTTTATATTCACTTACTGCCTGGTCGATATCTCTCCATACTTTTGCAACAGGATCTTTATCCATTTTAACCGGTTGATTAACCATACACAGATTATATTGATTGAACAGAAATTCAAGGAACTGAGATACTTCAAATAATCTTTGGTTTGAATCAAGATTATCCCATCTTTTACGGGCATTAGTTAATCTTTTATTCTCTGCTGAAGAAAGATTGTTATATCCTTCCTTTACATTTTGAAGATTAGCCCATTTTTCAAGAGGATTATCCTGGTATATCCAGCAGTTTGATGAAATCCAGTTTTGTGTTTCTGTATCAAGAGCATCTGTAAAGAAAGAAAAATAGTTTGAGTCAACTGAGTTTGTTAATTTATACTGAGCGAAAACAGATTTAATTAATTTTACTGCTTTTTTCTGATCATCAACAACACCTACAGAACCAATTGCTTTGCTGATTGATTCTTCTCTTATACTTCGCGTGGTAACTGAGTTTGTAGTATCAAGCCAGGCTAAAAATGATATCGGATTATCAGTGCGGCTTATTTCACCTAACATATTTGCACAGCTTAAAAGCAGATATGTTCTCAATGCAGATAATTCAAATGGCTCATTAGAAGCATTAATCCACTTAGCAACTTCATCATCCTGTAATGATTTAGCAAGGCTAAGTCTCTTTAATACAAATTGTATTTTGTTTTGTAAGGATATATCAGCATTGTTCCAATTTGGCAGTTCAGAAAATGAGATTGGTTTAGCGGCTGTTTTTTCAAATTCTGCATCAAAGTCATCTGTAAGTTTTGATTTTGTCAGTTCTTTTGTTAATTGCTCTTCCACGCAGTTACCTCAATTGTTAAGTGATTAGTACTTATGAATATTTTTTAGTTATTATTTTGTTCATATTATGCAATTATTATTCCACTTGGCAACTTGATTTAACTGATAATTTTCAAGCTCATCAGGGAAAAAAGCACTTAGAGATTTAATTTGTTGGTAAATTTTACAGCTTAAAAATGCTGCTAAAAACAGGAAAAGAAGGGTAAAATATTAACTTTTATGTGTAGTTTTAATCCGAAAAAATGAAATAATTAGGGAATTCATCAGGTATTGTATTGTTATGGTTTTCACAAGAAATTTATTTACGTCGTGAATTGTTAAAAATTATCAGAGCGATTTATTATTAAAAATCACAGAAATTTATATGTTAAAAATCTGTTAAATAACAGATTAAATTTTTGTACAAATCCTTAAGCATTATCCGGTTATACCTATGAACACACCAACAATATTTTTTCTTGTATATATTTCTGCAATAAAAATCAAACAAGATATTTTTGGAAAACAACATTAAAAAACGTGAATTGAAGTTTCTTCCTCCCGCGCTGGTGATATTAGCCGCTTCGCTTTGGGGTGTAGATGGAATTGTATTGCGTCCATCACTTTCTTCATTACCGGTCCCTCTTGTTGTCCTTGTTGAAAGCTCTATTGTTGCGATATTATTAACACCGTTCTTTATAAAAAAATATTCAGTTTTAAAATCTTTAAGTTCCAAAGACTGGTTAGCTTTTGCAGGAGTTGCGCTTCTTGGCGGGGCTGTTGGAACGATGGCAATTACCAAGGCTCTTTTCTATGTAAATTATGTTAATCTTTCGGTTGTAGTTCTACTTCAAAAACTTCAACCGGTTTTTGCAATTTCATTTGCAACTATTTTGTTAAAGGAAAAATTGCCAAATGAATTTTTTTTGTGGGCCGGACTGGCAATAGTTGGTGCATATTTTATGACATTCGGTCTTTCAACACCAGATTTTTCTACCGGTGACAAAACAACAATTGCAGCGTTGTTTGCATTGCTCGCTGCATTTAGTTTTAGCTCATCAACTGTGCTAAGTAAAAGGGCATTAAGAAATGTTGATTATGAAATGGGTACCTATCTGAGATTTCTATTAGCTACAGTTATTATGATAATCATTGCAGCTACAACCGGTGATATTAATAGCTTTAATGAAATAACATCAAAACAAGTATTAATATTTTTAATCATTGCTTTTACAACCGGAGGATCAGCGATTTTTATTTATTATTATGGGCTTAAGAAAATCTCTGCATCAGTAGCTTCTATTTGTGAGCTTGCATTTCCTTTAACTGCAGTTATTCTTGAGTATTTTCTCCGTGGCAATATCCTTTCACCTGTTCAATGGATTGGTACCGCAGTTTTACTTATTAGTATTCTTAAAGTCAGTGGAATAAATATTCCTACGTTATTAAACCATGATAAGTAATCAGAGATAAAAAAATACCGACAACTGTTTTGATTTTAAGTAATATAAAATTTCAGATATCTTCTACTTCATTTGTTCTATAGTTTCTTTTCTCTGATGATTCTATTTTGAGCAGGATTTAATATATCTTGTTTTAATTCAGTGCTAATTTTAAAAGGAAAAATAATCCGAGAAAAGTTAATATTAGTCCATAAATTCTCTCCAATAAACTGGATTTAGATCTGATAGCAACCTTGGCTCCCAGCATCGAGAAGGGAACTGATCCAATTGCAAGAACAATTGTAACTATCCAATCAATGTGGTCAAGATAAGCGTGAACAATCGTTCCGGGTAACGCAAGAAAAGCTGAAACTGCAAGTGAGCAAGCGAATGCTTTTTTAATTGGCTGGTTTAATATTCGTGCATAACTTGGAGCTAATAAAAATCCGCCGGAGTTTGCAAGCAGCCCTGAAACCAATCCGATAAAAAGCGCAATCAGAATCAATCGAATATACCAGAATAATTTGTGATTTCTATTTGATGAATCTTCTTCTCGGACAATATCTTTTTTTTCTTTTGGAAAAAACAAAAAACTTAAACCGAATCCAAGAACTAAAAAACCTGTTACTATTAATAACGGAGTTGGACCGGTATACTCAGTAAGATAAGAACCAGCTATAGTTGCCGGCACACCAATCAGAATGCTCCACCAAACTATTTCTTTGTCTAATAATCTGGATTTCCAATATTCTGCTGAAGCGATTAATGTTCCGGGTATTGTTGCAGGCAATGGAGCAGCAACTGCAATAAAACCGGGAATTCCAATCAGGCTTAACATTGGTGTGGCAATTGCACTGCCGCCTTTACCGAAAAGTCCGCCAAGAAATCCAACTATAATACCAATAAGAAAAACACCGATGTACTGAAAGAGCATTCTTTATTCCTTTATTATTTTCCTTCTGTATATGAGCTATCTGACAAAATCATTTTGTGGTTTTGATAATCCGAAGACTATTTTTTTTGAAAAGTTAATTAACAAATATTGTAAATAAATAACTGCTGTACATTATTTTATGCTCTGTTATTAATCACAACATTGATTAATAAAGGTTCTTCTTTATAACCGCCGATTAACTTCTGCTTGATAAAAATCTTAAATAAATAGAATAGTATTATTAGTCTTACATTTGATATTGCCCGCTTTAATCAAAAAAGCTGTTTTTATTTCTCTCCCTGACTGATTTGTCTATGTCTGAAGCAGCTTACCAAATGATCGTTAACCATTCCTGTCGCCTGCATATGTGCATAAATTATTGTTGAACCCACAAACTTAAATCCACGCTTCTTCAAATCTTTACTGATTGTATCTGAAAGTTCTGTTTTTGCAGGTATCTCATTTAACGATTTGAAATTATTTTGTATTGGTTTGTTATTAACAAATGCCCAAATGTATTTATCAAATGTTCCAAACTCTTTTCTTACTTTAATAAAAGCCTTTGCATTCTGCACAGCAGATTCAATTTTAAGTTTGTTGCGGATAATACCAGCATCTTTCATTAAAGAATTAATTTTCTTTTTATCATACTTTGCGACTTTATTAAAATCAAAATTATCAAATGCTTTACGAAAGTTTTTACGTTTATAAAGAATTGTTCTCCAGCTTAATCCAGCCTGAAAACCTTCGAGCACAAGAAATTCAAATAATTTTTTATCGTTATGAAGAGGTAATCCCCATTCCTTATCATGATATTTTATATATAAAGAATCGCCTGATGGCCAGGGGCATCTTGTTTGCTTATCCATTTTGAAGTATCAATTTTAACTGTTTCCAAAATAATTATTAACAAATCCAAATTAAAAATAAATATTTAACTAAAACATAATTGGTTAGCTTTTTTAACTTTCAATCTTTTCAACAAAGGCTTTAACGAATTTTACCGGGGCTTCTGAATCTTTATTTAAATATAAAGAAGGTTCTATAAGTTCAAGTTCCATCAGAGCAAATTGATTATTATTAACACGGACAAGATCAACTCTGGCATAGAGGGGAATAGTTGGTAATTTATTTATTATGTTTTGTGCACTATTGACTATAAGTTCTGATGCAGTAACAGGCTGAATATTACCGCCGTGTTCTTCCTGAACCCGGAAGTCATTATCCTTTGGAATCTTAAGAACGGAATGACTATATCTGTCATTAAAAAAGAATAACGAATATTCACCTTCCTCAATAATGTTTTTAATAAAAGGCTGAATCATAAATTCTCGTTTAGAAAAAGTGTTTTCAAGTATATCCAAGGATGTGATCAGAGTATCTTTGTTAAGTCTGTATGTGTTATCTGCACTCGCGCTGATATTGGGTTTTATAATAATTTCTTCCGCATCTAATTGCTCAAAATAATTTACAGCTTCGCTCCGGTCAAATTTATTTTTCCATAAAGTTTCAACAATATGCACTCCTTTGTTCTGAAGATCATATAAATATTTTTTATTCATATTCCACTTCATCAGATCAAGATTATTTTCAAGATGTGTAGAAGAATTAATTTTATGGAGAACTTTAATAAAGTTTTCAAAATCATGCTGATAATCCCAGGTTGATCTTACAATAACTGCATCATAATTTCTCCAGTTAACTGTCTTATCGCGCCACGAAATTTCTTCAGCAAGCCATCCGAATTGTTTCATTGGCTCTATAAGGAGCTTATCGTATGTAAAAAAATTTTCAAGATTATCAGTTGAAAGAAGAGCAGCTTTTTTGAGCATAAATATTTTTTATATGAAATTTTTAATTGAGAATCATAAAGACCAAATGCAGAGATTTATTATTGCAAAATCTCTGCATTCTGAAAATCATTATTTAAAGATATTGTTTTTCACCATTTCATTTGAATTATAAGGAGCTGGTTTTCCTCCAAGATATTTGTGAAACCATTCCAGATGTGCGTTATAATAAAGCGGCATTGATTTAATGCTATTTGGCCAATGTCCATCGTTTTTAAAAACAATTAATCGGCTATCTATACCTAATGTTTGTAAGGTTGTAAAATACTGCAGACTTTGTGTATAAGGAACACGATAATCCTTTTCACCGGTAATAATTAAAGTAGGTGTAGAGAAATTCTGAACGTAGTTTGAAGGAGAATACTTTGCATATAATTCAGAATTCCAGGGCTGTCCGCCGACATCCCAGTTTACAAACCATAATTCTTCGGTAGCGCCCCACATTGATTCAAGATCATATACTCCCATCATAGAAGCGAGACATTTAAATTTATTAGTGTGTCCCTGCAGCCAGTTCATCATATAACCACCGTATGACCATCCCATTGCACCCATTCTTTCGCTATCTACATAAGGTAATTTTTCAAGTGCTTCAGTTACCTTCATTACATCTTCATATACTTTGCCTCCCCAATCCTTTGATATTGCTTCAGTAAATTTGCTTCCATATCCGGTGGAACCATGCGGATTAAAAAATACAACTACATAACCTGAACCGGGATAAACCTGCCAATCGCCACGAAAAGAATCCATCCATTGCATTTGAGGACCACCGTGAACATTTACTACTAATGGATACTTTTTATATTCTTGGAAATCATGTGGTTTAACAATAAATACATGAACAGGAACACCATCAGCTCCATCTACCCACATTTGCTCTGCCGGTCTAATGTCTACTTCTTCAGCTAATTTTTTATTGTAAAAAGTAATCTGTGAGTAAACTCCGCCATTAACAGAATATGAATAAATTTCTCCCGGTTTATCAACACTGGAAAAATTTAAAAATAATGTCTGCTGATCTTTACTGATTTGATAACCTCGGACAGCCTTATCATCTGTAATTTTAGTAACAACTTTTGAAACAGCATCTACTTTAAAAACAGGATTATAACCCTGAACATTAGCAGTAAAATAAATTGATTTTGAATCCGGCGACCAGGAAAGATCACTGGTTGTATAATCAAATGCTTCAGTAAGAGTCTGCGATTGCAATGCTTTGATATCATATACTGCTACTCTGAATCTGTCTGCTTCATATCCCGGAATAGTGTGTGTTCTATAAGCAATATATTTCCCGTCAGGCGAGAAAACAGGTGTACCATCCCAAGCATTGTTTGCAAAAGTTATATTAACCGCTTCCTTGCTTCCTATCGGCAGCAGATAAATATCTGTGTTGGTCGATGCAGCAATATTTTTTTCGGGAGTTGAGACATAAGCTAATATTCTGCTATCGGGAGAGAATGCATACTTTGGACCGCCGCCAAGCATATAAGTACCTGATAAAACATCACTGCTTGTTATTGTCTCATATTTCTTTTCAACCATATCGTACAAAATCAGATAAGTTTCTTTTTCGCCTTTATATTCTGTCCAGTGCCTGTACATCTGCTTGTCAGCAATGTAAGCCTGAACAGGTCCGTTTGTCGATGATTCATCTAATTTTTTGTTACAGTCATTGTCAGTGCCACATTCCGGGAAAAGATCGGCAGTGAATGCAATATATCTTCCATCATTGGAAACAACAGGAGCGGAAACTCCGGGATAAAAATCAGTTAACTGCTCAACTTTATCTGTATCAAATGAATATTTATAAAGCTGTCCTTTACTTAAAAGAAAAAGTTCATCATTAACAGACCAGAATGGTGAATATGCGCCCGGTAATTTATCAGAAATGCTTTCAAGCGATGAACCGTTTTTATTCATTACATAAACTGTGCTTATTGTTTTAGCTGTTGGCAGATCATATTCAGTTACCGAATAAGCAATTCTTTCACCCGAATTTGACAGAACCGGACTGCCAACCGTTTTTACTTTATAAAATTCTTCAATCGTAAACGGTTTCTTTTGTCCGTATAAGCTTATTGAAAATATAACGAGCAAAAGAAAAAGAGTTTTGTTTTTCATCGTAATTTCCTTTCATTGATAAAGAAGATAAAATTAATCATAGAATATAAATTAACGTCAATGTTTTATAATTGGTATTCCAATAGATGCACTTGGTTCTGTGATTTTTAAAAGATCAGCGACTGTTGGAGCTATATCAATTATATAAACAGGTGTATTTATTGTTTGTGCCGGAATCTTCCATCCATAAAAAATCAATGGAATGTGAGTATCATAACTAAAAATTGTTCCGTGTGAAGTTCCGGTTTTCTTATATTCAGGTAAATATCCTGGCTGTAAATCATACGCAATGTCACCCGAGTAAGTTGGATTAAATCCATTTACTGTAAGATTTTTCTGATCTCTTGAGGCAACTTGTGTTTGCAGATAATCTCTTGTAAAAATTGATGTCATTTGAGGAAAATTTTCTCTCATATAATCAACCATTTCATTTTGAACTGTGCGCAAATTTAATTTTTTATCTTTAATAAAATCATAATTTAAAAATATCTGTCTGTTTGAATGATTTGCAATAAGTTCGGAGCTGCCAAATGTGCGTCGAGCAAATGCTTTTATCGAGTCAGAAAATGCTTTATTATTTAATCCACCGACCGGAACTCCTTTATCCCGAAGATATGATTGTGTTTCAATCGCCGCGTGGTCTGTAGTTAGAAACAATAAATAATTTCCTTTCCCGACCTGTGAATCAAGAGCATTAAGAAGATCAGCAATTTGTCTGTCAAGTTTTATAAAATTATCCATCATCTCATAGGAATGTGTTCCAAATTCATGTCCAATCATATCGGGAGATGAAAAACTTATTGCAAGAAAATCAGTTTCATTTCCTTTTCCAAGATTTTCATTTATAAGAGCTGACTTTGTCAGGTCCAGCAGGATCTGATTGCCAAACGGAGTGGTTAAAAGTCTGTAATAACGATCTTTATGT
Organism: Bacteroidota bacterium; assembly: GCA_022708025.1. Taxonomy (GTDB): domain Bacteria; phylum Bacteroidota; class Ignavibacteria; order Ignavibacteriales; family Ignavibacteriaceae; genus IGN3. The sequence continues at coordinate 39,854 of JAKIZM010000015.1, forward strand.
TCAACTTTTTCAAAAGAATGCGGGAAGGAAGTTTTACCTTCATTAAAAAGGTCCGGTTCATAAGGCGATTCATCCGGCGGATTGATTTGATAATCACTTTCTGGCAGAGACAATTCCCATTTTTTTGTTAAGTAAAGATCAGAATATTTTTTATTATTAAAATCTTTTACCCATTTGGGCAGCTCTGATCGGTAATAAGTTGAAGTGATAAAGTTGCCGGTTTTGCCATCATACCAATAAGCGCCGTCTGGCATATGTCCTCCCGGCAGAATAGCAGCACGATCCTTTATTGAAACTGAAATTACTTTTGACCTGCCATTAGTTGAAAGTTTTAATTGATCAGTTATAGTAGTTGATAATAATCTTCGCGGTGATCTTTGCCCGTTGTCGTTATCGCAGCCAACGCTTTGTTCATTTTGATCTTTGACGCAATTGACAGATTTCTTGAGCGATCTATCATACCAGCTATTACCGATTATTCCGTGATAAAACGGTGTTGTTCCAGTATAAATTGATGCGTGTCCTAATGCTGTGCTTGTTAATTCATAATTAAAATGTGCAAAAGTAAAATTTGATCCTTCATTCATTAATCTTTTGAATCCATCGTTACCATAAAACTGATAAAAACGATAAAGATATTCATATCTCATCTGATCGACTATAATTCCAACTACTAATTTGGGACGCTCAAGATTTTGTGAAAAGATTGGGAGTGAAAAGATTACGATGAGAAAAATAACGAGTAAAATTTTCTGAACTTTCATTATAAGACCCGAAAAATAATTAAACATTAGACGTAGTATTAAATGCAAAAATAAAAATTTATTTACTTAAATAGTTGCCTCAACAGTGTTTTATCAGCACTTTGAAAGAAAATCGGTAAAATCTTTTATGACGCACAGAAAGAAAACCACGATAGTTTTTTATTCATTGTAAATTATCAATTGTGCATTGTAAATTATTATATGAAATTTATTCCGTCATATAAAAAACTGCTTGAAAGCGGAGAGCTTAAAAAGCGGGCTGAAATTGCTTATAACGATTTATTTTCCTGCACTTGCTGTCCGATTGATTGCAAAGTAAACAGGATAGAAGGAGAACTTGGAATTTGTGTAAGCGGACATCTGCCGATAGTTTCTTCTTACACTCCGCACTTTGGTGAAGAACCTGTTTTATCAGGAACGAAAGGTGCCGGAAATATCTTCTTTGGCAATTGCAATCTGAAGTGTGTGTATTGCCAGAATCATGAGATCAGTCAGAATTATAAATCAGAACGTCTGCATCAGGTAAGTCACGAAAGACTTGCTGAAATTATGATTGAGCTTCAAAACAGAAATTGTCACAATATCGGACTTGTTTCCCCAACGCATTTTTCATCAACAATTTTAAAATCAATTTATCTTGCTGCTGAACAAGGGCTAAATCTCCCTATTATTTATAACACGAACGGATACGATTCCGTAGAAATGCTAAAGCTTTATGACGAAGTAATTGATATCTATCTTCCAGATATAAAATATGGGAATGACGAGTATGCAAAAAAATATTCACACGTTGATAATTATTTTGAGCACACTAAAAAAGCTGTAAAAGAAATGTTTAATCAGGTGGGTGATAAACTTATTTACCGAAATGGAGTTGTAGTTCGCGGATTAATTATCAGACATCTTGTTTTACCGAACGGTCTTTCAGAGACTGAAAAAGTATTTAAGTTCATTGCTGAAGAGCTTAGTCCGAATGTTTACATTTCTTTAATGTCGCAATATTATCCTACGCACAAAGCATATAAAGATATTTTGATCAACAGAACATTAAGATATTCGGAATATCAAAGAGCTTTAGAACTGCTTGATAAATACGGATTGCACAACGGCTGGATTCAGGAAATGGAAAGCCCTTCAAACTATCTTCCGAGTTTTAATAAGGATAGAGTAAATCCTTTTAATAATTAATTGAGTTTGGTTCTACGATATTAATTGTTGATAAAATCATTCCCTCCACCGAGACGTATTGTTTCGGAATCATAACTTTAAGATTCTGAAATAAATTCAGAATGACATTTTTCTTCTTTAAATCTTAAGGTTAATTTTTCAAAAGTCTCTGAGAATAAATCAACTTCATTTTAAAAATTATTCTTACAATTTTTACCTGTGTGATAAATTAAATTGTTCGAGAAAGCATTAAGCAAAATTTCAAGGAGATAAAGTTATGGGAAGAAAAGTTGAAGTAGCAGGAATAATGGGTCCTGTTTGGTTTATTGGCTGGTTGTTTACGATCGGGTTTTTAAAGCTTACATTCTTTAAAGGTCTTTTAGCTTTAATCGTTTGGCCATATTATATCGGCGATTTTCTTTCCGGCAAGGTTATGTAAAGGTTTAATAATTATTTATAAGAATCAAATCGAAAAAAATATCTCGACTTGATTCTTTTATTACCAGATAACGTCACCGACAGCTTTTTTCAGATTATAATTACTTATGATTGAATCATAAATTGCCTGAAGATACTGCAGTTGCGCCATCTCTAAAGAATTTTCAGAATCTAATAAATCAAGATTTGTTACAACACCATTTTTGTATTGCAGATTAGCCCGCTTAATCGATTCTTTTGCATAATTAACCTGGATTTCAGTTGCTGAAATTTTATCAACTTTTGTCTTAAGATCTTCAATCGCTTGCTGAACTTCTGCTGTAATATCTTTTTTAACCTGCAAAGTATGGGTTTCCGAAACTTTTATGTTCGCATCAGCCTCTTCTTCGTTTGCTGATGTTCTGAAACCGTTAAAAATCGGAACGCTGACTCCGACTCCGGCTACCCAATTGCCTCTTAAAACATCAAGATTCGGTATGAATCCGTTTTTAAATCCATAAGATAAATTAACATTCAGCGAAGGCATATTACCAAGACCGGCAAGATTTTTCTGAAGATGAGCGCTGTTTTCCTGATCGAGAGCTAATTTCATCTCCGGTCTTTGCTGAAAAGCAACTTCAAGCAATGAATCTTTGTTTACATTAAACCGATGAAAGGAAAAATCACCGCTTAGTTTCGTATCTGATTCATAAGATATTCCGGTTAATTTTTTCAACAGAACGTTTTGTTTGTCGAGCAAATTTTGTAAATCAAGCTTTTGATTCTCTGCATTGGATATTCTCACCTTTGTTGTCAGCACATCAAAATCAGTTGCGCTTCCGGTTTCAACTCTTTTGTTTGTAAAAGAAAGATGATCGTTAAGGTTTGCAATATCAGTATCTTTTACAGCGATGCTTCTTTGCAAAAGTAAAATAGAATAAAATGTCTGAACAGTTTGAAATGCAAGAGCAGATTTAACAAAATCAACATTATCAATCTCAGATTGTTTTAATGATTTTGTAAGATCAATCATTGCATCCCTTTTTCCGAAATCATATAAAGTATGAAACAGACTGACATTGACATCATAATTATTCGCTGGAAATAATTCAAAAGTTTCTGAGCCAAATACTATCGCAGGAATTGGACCAATCCGTGTGTAAGATGCATTTGCATTCACAATCGGATAAAGGCTGCTTTGCTGCTCTTTTATTTTTGCTTCGGCAACATTTATTCTTTCAGTTGCCTGCTGAATCAGCGGATAATTTTTTAAAGTTAAATCAATTGCATTTTTAACTGTTAGTGAATCCTGAACGCTCTGGGCATTTATAAACTGAAGAGCGACGAGAAACATCATTAATAATCTTAACATTTTAATTTCTTCTCCATAAAACTTTTATTCTAAAATTTCTATTCTTTCTCCATCCTTAGGTTTTTTATAACGGAGAAACATTAAAGGAATAATTATCAATACTGTAATTATTGCGGCAGCAAGAAAATCATCCGCAATTCCCTGAACAAAAGCCTGATTGGTTATATGCTGTGCTACCAAAGCTTTTGATCTTGCAAGCATTTCCGCGCCAGTGCTTCCGGTGCTGTGCTGAACAAACTGATTTATATTTGTAACTGTCTGTTTAAAGACAGGTGAGTTTTGATTTGCTGCTTCACCAAACAACGCTGTATGAAAGATTACTCTTCTTGTAAGCCACGAACCGAGAATTGCAACACCAAAGCTTCCGCCGATCTGTCTTATGGTGTTAAACAAACCTGTTGCCTGCGCCATCTTTGCTCTCGGAACATTATTAATAGCCATTGTGTTAAGCGGAATAAACATAAATCCAAGTCCAAAACCTCTGATGATAAGCGGAATCATTATATCATTGTATTCAGTGTAGATGGAAAGATCTTTATACAAGTATGTGCTGATAAAAGTCATTATCGTTCCGATAAAAATCAAAATCTTCGGATTCATTTTATCTGCAAGCTTTCCGATAATTGGAGATGTTACTCCTTGAATTATTCCGACCGGGAAAAAGACAAATCCTGCCTGAAGAGCTGTATAGCCGAGTGAGTTTTGTAAATATAACGGAACAAGAAAAGTAATACCGAAAAAGCCAAGTCCGAAAATAAACATCATTAGATTTGCCAAGCCGAAATTTCTGTTCATCAAAAGTTTTAACTCCACAATCGGATGTTTTACAGTCAGTTCAGTAGTTATAAAAATTATGAACGAGACAAGAGAAATTGCAAAACAGCTTAAGATGAAATTTGAAGTCCAGCCGCCTGTATTCCATGCTGCATTCCCATCCGACAAAGCAAGCAGAAGAAAAACAAGAAACAACGTCATTGATATAAAACCGATAATGTCAAAATCACGGGTCTGTTCCGTTTTATATTCACGCTGAATAATCAACGTTGCAACTAAACCGACAATACCAACCGGAACATTAATATCAAAAATTGTGTGCCAGCTAAAAGCATCAATAAGATAACCGCCGAGCATTGGTCCGAGAGATACAGAAGCAGCTGATGCGATTCCCCAAAATCCTAAAGCCATACCTCTTTTTTCAGGAGGAAATTCTCTTGTTACAATTGCCATTCCAACCGGCATAATAAAACCTGCACCGGATCCCTGAAGAACTCTGAACATAATCAGCATATTTTCATCAGTGGAAAGGCTGCACAACAGCGAACCGAGAGTAAACAAAAACATTCCCATAAAATAAGTTTTCTTATATCCGAAGTGATCTGCAATCCAGCCGGAAGAAGGAAGCACCACCGCAAAAATTAGAAGGTAGCCGGTGATTATCCATTCAACCTTATCTACACTGATACCAAATGCAGCCATCATCTTTGGCAGTGCAACGTTTACAATAGTTGAATCGAGCACAGCCATAAAGGTTCCGATCATAACATTTGCAAGCACAAACCATTTGTAAGACGGATGCTGATCCAATGCAGAGAGCTTTGCACCAAAACCATTTTTAGAATTATTCGCCATTGTCTTTCAGCTTGATTTTAATTTCAACTGACATTCCCGGCAGCAATCTTATGTTTTTATCGTGAATCTGATTTCCGTTTTCATCAACCGGATAGATTGAAATCCTTATGGGAACTCTCTGTGTGATTTTTGTAAAATTTCCCGACGCATTTGCAGGCGGAATCAATGAAAACTGAGATGCAGTGTTCGATCCCATTAAATAAACCTCGCCGGCAAATTTCTGATCAGGATAAGTATCAACTGTAATCTGAACTTTGTTCCCGTTTTCTATTGAGCCAAGTTTTGTTTCTTCAAGATCCGCAGTTACCCAAACGTTGTTAACATCGAACACAGTATAAATCGGCTGACCAGGCTGAACAACATCTCCCTGAAGCACCCATCTTTTACCAATCACTCCGTTCATTGGCGAATAAATTACTGTGTTAGTCAATTGTGTTTTTATAACATTCAATCTTGCTGAAGCAGTTTTCAAATTGGATTTTGCAAGCTCGTATCTTGCTTTTGCCTGTTCTAAAGCATGAAATGCGTTATCAAATTGTTCTTTTGGAATAATATTGCTTTTGTATTGAGATTCAGCTCTGTTAAAATCTTCCTGAGCTTTTGCAACATTTACCTTTTCAAGATTTATATTTTCTTTTGAAGAAAATAGAAGCGCTTCAGCTTCATTTTTTTGTGCATAAAGATCAACAGAATCAAGTGTTGCAAAGATATCGCCGATCTTAACAGTATCGCCTTCATCATAATTTAATGCTGTTATTCTTCCGAGAATCTTTGAGCTGACCGTCAGTTTGTTTGCATCAACAAATGCATCGTCTGTTGATACATAACCAAGCTGAGCAACATACCATCGCCAGGCGAACACAATTACAATTGCAGTTAGTATGAATGGTATAATAAATCTTTTCTTTGTGTAAAAACTCTGAGATACATCCGAACCATTATTTTCATTTTCATCGGCGGAGTTGTTGATTATCTCCGCACTTTGTTTTTCACTGTCTTTGTTTGCCATTAAGATTACTCCTGTTAAGCTTTAATTCCTTCTAAAAATATTTTTATAAACAAGCTCAGTTCTTTTTTTAACTGAATTACATGCTTATTATCACTGCCTCTTCCTTTAAGATGGCGCAAAACCCTGAATCTTAATCCCTGAAGAGCATGCAGAATCACAAGCGGCACATCATCAACTAGGGATTTTTTAAACTCACCGTTTTTCTTTCCTTCTTTGATTATGTTTTCAATCAGCTTTAATTCCTGTGAATTAAAATCTTCAAAAAGAGAATTATAGATTGATTTTGTATTTGAAAACGAATGAACATTTAATGTGCCGAGATTCAGCAGCTCTTCAAAAAACTCTAATCTTTTTTCAACATAAAGCAGGAGCTTTTTTGAAGCAGAAATATCTTTATTAATGATTTTCCCGATTGCTTTAACAAATTCATCCTGCTCGTGCTGAATTACTGCACGAAATAGATCTTCCTTTGCAGGAAAGTAATAGTATAGTGACGCTTTGCCCAGTTCAACATCTGAAGCAATTTCATCCATCGTTACCTTTGCAAAGCCGTATTGTGCAAACCGCTCTGTGGCTGCTTTAAGGATAGCAAGCTCTTTTTCTTTTGTCCTGTCCATATTATTAAATTTTCGACTGTTTTACTTGAACGGTCGAAAACTTAATTTAAAAACAGAATACAAGTCAAGTGTAGAAATATGCTTTAAGTCATTTATTGATTTAGAACATAAGGAGTAAGCGGAAGAAATTTACTCTTCAAACTCTTCAAAATATCTTGGGTAGGATTCGTCTGGATTTTGCTTTATAAATCTTTCCATTGCGGTTTGTTCGAAGAGGATTCAAATAGAAAAAATTTATTTATAACTTTCACTATGAAATTTAGAAAGCTAATGCCTGGTGGACGTTTAACTATTCCTGGTGATATACGAAGGAAATACGATCTAACTGCTGGGAGAAAAGTAAAATTTGAACTAACAGAAAATGGAATACTAATAATTCCACTTGTTACTTCCGAAGAGGTGAAATCTAATGTTGGTTTTCTTGGAACAGGTGGAAAGCTGTTGAAGGCTTTGATGGAAGATAAGAAGAGAGAAAGAAGATCGTAAAAAATTGCTATTGAAAACCTAAGAATAGTTTTTTAAAAAGAATTATAGTTATAAGTATTTTTAAGTATATCAAACTGTTTGTTAAGAACATATGAAATCTTTCTTTCCTAAACCAACATTTAAAGTGGATGATATCATCTCTTATGCTGAATTAGTTGCTGCAGAAAATGCAAACGTTCAAAAAGGAATGAACTTCCAAATCAAGCCTGAGTATTCAATTTTTCTAATGTCTGTGAGCAAAAATGCACCTTATGCTGATGAATGGGATAATACTACAAACACACTAATTTATGAAGGGCACGATGTGCCGAGAAATATTTCACAAGAACCGAAAGAAGTAGATCAACCATTAACAACTCCAAAAGGCACGTTAACAGAAAACGGAAAATTCTTTACTGCGGCTCAATCATACAAAATGAGATTGGTGAAAGAACCACATAAAATAAAAGTATATGAAAAAATAAAAGATGGTATTTGGTGCTATAAAGGCTTTTTTAATTTAATGGACGCACATATAGTAAACACTGGAAAAAGAAATGTTTTTAAGTTTTATCTTAAACCAGTTGAATTCATTTCAAAGAGAAAACAAATTGAATTGCCTCATTCTAGATTAATTCCGACAGCAGTTAAACTTGAAGTATGGGCTAGAGACAAAGGTCAATGTGTGTTATGCGGTTCAAAAGAAAATCTTCACTTCGATCACGATTTACCTTTTTCAAAAGGAGGAACATCATTAACAGCTAAAAACGTCAGAATACTTTGTGCTAAATGCAATTTGAAGAAGTCTGATAAAATATTCTCCATACCACCGGTATTTTTTAGTCTTACATAAATTGACTGCAAAAATTATTCTTCTGTGCTAAACGAATAATAGAATTAACAGCCTTTAGGATGCGATCGTTTGTTCTTAGGTTCTATAGAAGTTCTACCTAAAAAACTAAACAAATATTTGTTAACCACAACAATGGAACTTGGGTGTGAAGACAAAAAGGATTATAATTTTCTGGTGGCGTAATTATTTTATTCAGGAACTCAGCAACAGTTTACCCACCCCTCGCCCCTCCCAAGAGGGGACTGAGCGCTTTTTTAAAAGAGTTGTCAAAAAATTGTAATGTGTTATTGTTCATTAATAAAGAGTTTACAAAAAGATTTTTAATTTTTAGAACCACTGATCTAAGTAGGTATTTCTAAAAGAAGCAATTTGTTTATCCCGGGAGGGGATGAATCGCTTTTATAGATCATTGCCAAAAAATTGTGATGTGAAAAATTATTACTCATTGATGAAATGTTTTTAGAAAAGTTTTGAAGTCTTATGGTTTAATGAGTTAAGTTAGCACCTCCAATAAAGATGGTTGTCCCCTCCTTGGAGGGGATGAAGGGGTGGGTTGTTATGTTAAGAAAATATTTTTTATGTTATTGTAGAGAATGAAAAGAAAGAAAATCATACCTTACAATCCTAAATTAAAAGAGTATGCAAGAAAACTCAGGAACAACAGTACCTTTACCGAGATAATGGTCTGGAATTATCTTAAAGGGAAACAAATACGGGGCTATGACTTTGATCGTCAAAAACCTATAGATAATTACATTGTGGATTTTTATTGTAAAGATCTTTTTCTTGCAATAGAAATAGATGGCGAGAGCCATTACGGAAATACTATAAGGGATATCAAAAAAGATAAAAGACTGAATGAGCTTGGTGTAACTGTGTTACGATTTGATGATATGGAAGTGATTTATCAGCTTGCTGAAGTTATTAGGAAAATAGAAAAGTGGATTGATGAACATACCAATGGCTGACCCACCCCTCGCCCCTCCCAAGAGGGGACGGAGCGCGTTTTTAATCACTCAGTTTCTAAGCTTATGTTAATAAAAGTTTTTACTTTTTTCCAGTATTTTAATGAAAGGAATTTTAGGACCGCGGCAGATAAATACTACCAGATTGTTTTCATCAGGGGAGACATAATTGTTTTTAAATACACCCGGAAAGAGCTCAACAGAATCAAATAATTGTTTAAGACCATCATAATCATTCTGCTCATCAAGTTGAAGAAGAATATTTCCGTTTAATCTTCTTTTACTCCACAGGTAGTAATTATTATGCGAACAGGCAACCGGCGGAATGTTATAATCTTTTCCGTATAGTTCGATTGCTCCTGCATTTCCATAATTTCTTGCTGCAACAATTGTTTGTTTTCGATCTTGCTCAGATAAGCTGTTATAAGCATTAACAACAAGGTTCACTTTTTCTTTCCAACCGATTCTATCCGCAAGAATTTGTGGCAAAGGAGGTTTCTTTCCTTTTTCAATTTCTGTATTGATGCCTATAAATTCTGTGTATTCCTTAACTGTTTCGTAATTAAAGTAGGGTAAGATCAAAGGTAATGATATAACTAGTCCGATAAAGAGAAAAATAATAATAACAGATTTCAACCATATTGCATTATATCTGTTTATAATGTTAGCAAAGAAGAGAGCACCGCCCGCAAATGCTGCCGGATAAGCAAATATAAGCCGATCTGCTCTGCTTGTTCCGGAGAGCATCATAAAGAGAAACAATCCGGCAAATAAAATTGACAGGAAACGAAACTCTTTATACCTTTTTGAAAATAGGAAATAAAAAGTTCCTGCAAGCCAAAACGGAACGGTAGTTGGAGACATTTGCATTACCTGCCCCATTATAAAATCAATCGGCGGAGTATAAACATTTTTATACAAACTTATATTTCTGTAAAACTCCAACGAAGGAAAATCATTTATTATCTGCCAGATAATATTTGGCAGGAAAATCAAGGCGCTAATAATTCCACCGTAAACAAACCATTTGTTAAACAACAATTTCCATTTACCGCTGACTGCCAACGCAATTATAAGTGCAAGGATAAAAATCACAAATGTATGTTTGTTCATTACACCGAGTCCTATAACAATTCCGGCATACATCCAGAGTTTTAAGTTGCCGGAGTTGATCATTTTCACGATTATCAATAAAAGTAAAACAGCAAATAAAGGTTCAAAGGCATTCATAGAATAAAATCCACCGAATGCCATTGTTACGGGCATTGCAGCAATAGAGCAGGCAGCAAGTAATTGAGCAAATTTATTTCCGCCAATTTCTTTAGTTAAAATTCCTGTAAAGAAAACTGCTGCTGCTATTGCAAGGGCAGGCAATATTCTGATTGCATATAAAGAATCACCAAAGAAAAATTTGAAAACAGTCAGCAGGAGTGGAGCTAAAGGCGGATGATCAACATAGCCCAAAGCGGGATTGTCTGCACAGGCGATGTAATAGAATTCATCAATAAAATATCCATATCCCTTGGTAAAGGTTGAAAGATAAATTAAAAGAAAAGTAAAAGTGCTTACAATATAAAGATGCTTTTCTTTTAAGACAGATGACTTAATTTTTTCCAACAGATTTTTCATAAATGCTGCTTTAGAATTTTATTGAAGTAGATAAAAAATAATAAATGTAAAATAACATTAAATATTTATTGTGATAAGCGGTATAATAATATTTCGGTCATTTCAGTTATAGGAATATATATATAGTATTTACCATCCCCATCTGATCTTTCTATTCCTTTCATTTATTGAATTTACTTGCTGGTAACCTAAATAAAGAGTCCCTGTTAAATGTCATGACATTATCAGGGAAATGTAAAGATGTTGTAATTGAGTCTGATTAATATCTGCAGGCTAACCGGATAACTGTATTTGAATTATTTTCAGATCTTATATAAAACGGATTGTAGAATTAACAATAAGAAATATTCACACTGAAAATTAAAATCAAGTGTCTTATATCAATATTAATTCCTCCTTACAAAAAATATTACCACTTATCCATAAATTTACGCATACACTTTAAGTGTAATATATTTTTGGATCGTCTTCGTGATAGAATCTTGTTGAGCATACAAGAGAAAATACACTCGTAAAATTTCTGCAGATTGATATTTTTCTTCTGTTCATACTCTTAAAGCTTAATTGCCTGATCTGAAGACAAAAAATATTAATTAAATAATTAGTTGTATTAACATAATTCATAAAACGAGGCTAAGATGAAAAAGTTAATAAAAACAGGGGCAATAATAGCAGGGGGTCTTGCTGTGCTGGTGATTTCCGGCTCGGTTTATTTTACTCTTACTTATCCTAAAGATGTTCCAGTTGTCAATTTTAAGGTTGTGGCTACACCCGAAAGGGTTGAAAGAGGAAAATATCTTGCTAACAATGTTGCAGTTTGTCTGGATTGTCATTCAACAAGGGACTTTACAAAATTTTCAGGGCCTGTTAAACCGGGAACAGAAGGTATGGGCGGCGAAATCTTCGGAAGAGAGACAGGTTTACCCGGCACTATTCCGGCATCAAATATAACTCCTGCTAATTTGGGAGGCTGGTCTGATGGCGAAATAATTCGGGCATTAACTTCCGGATTAAATAAAGATGGCGAATCATTATTCCCGATTATGCCTTATGAAAATTATCATAAAATGTCTGAAGAAGATATTATTTCAGTTGTTGCATATTTAAGAACTCTGAAGCCAATCAAAAATGAAGTTGGCGAAAAGCAGCTTGATTTTCCTTTAAACTTTATCGAAGAAACAATGCCGCTTGAAGTCTATAAACCACTAAAATCTCCGGATAAATCCGATATGAAAAATTATGGAAAATATCTTGTTACTATGAGTGCCTGTATTCATTGCCACACACAAGCTGAAGATGGTAAATTAATTGAGGGAATGGAATATGCGGGTGGCGGTGAAGTTAAACTTCCATTTGGAATTATCAGAAGCGCAAATATTACTCCCGATGTTGAAACCGGAATCGGATCCTGGTCTAAAGAACAATTCATTCAAAGATTTAAATCGATGGCTTCGGATCAGGCAAAAAATATAGAGGTAAAGTCTGGTGATTTTAATACAGTAATGCCCTGGACTATGTATGCTGGTATGACTGAGGAGGATCTTGGTGCAATTTACGAATATCTGCATAGTTTAAAGCCGGTTAAAAATATGGTCGTAAAGTTTTCTCCGGCACAAACAAATAATTAAATGTGATCTTTTAAATGAGACTTCTGAAAAATCCGCTTTGATAAAAAAATGATGTAATAATTTTTTTCGGAAGTCTCTGCATATTGAATTAAAAATGGCGGGTATTAACTACTTAAATAATCTGGATATTAGAAAAGAACAACTAAAGGGAAATAAAAAACAGATAGCCAAAATCTGCACAAGAATTTCTTTAATTAAGTATCAGATACTTTGATGCTGCAATAAACAGTTTTCTGCTATAAACATTAAAATTTCCCTTTCATTACTAATTCTATCCTTCCTTCACTAACAAGTGGTGAGGTGTATAAGTAATAATTAAGTTTCGGTTGGAAAGTTTAATCATAAAATAAAAGGAGCACACAATGAAAACATCATTAACATTGTTATTTGCGCTTCTTGTTGCAACTACTCTGAAAGCACAAGTGACTGAATTCCCGGTTGAAAAGAAATCTGCTATTGTTGAGAACCTCACTGTCGGGATAAAATCCGAAAACATCGGTCTTCATACCAGTTCAGCATTGGTAATGGATAATTTAATAAGGGAATCATATATTCAGGATACCGATGCATCTGAGGCAATGATTCCTCTTTTAAAAATATTAAACAATGGAAAAACAGATGAAGAAAGAATCGCGGCTGCACTTGCATTGTATCGGCTTGGTAACCCGATAGGGATTTATCAATTACGCGGTATTGCTGTTTTTGATGACAATCAAAGAGTTTCTGAAATCTGTAAAAACCTTTATGTCACTTATCATAAACTGCACGGGACAGAATATTTAATAAGTTTTTGATATCTCGAAAAAATCTTCTTCCTCTATTAGCAGCCGGGTAAAATTTCCGGCTGTTTTTTTCACCGACCTCTTCCAACTATTAGCTTTGTAAAAAAGATTAGCGCTTAACTTTTCAGCATTTTCTGAAGTGATTCTTTAATTAAAGATAAATGGACATTCTTTATATCACGATTCTTTTTCTTATATCATTAAATATTACCTTATATAATGTTTCAATTGAGGCGGGGCTTTTACATTTGTAAGTTTCGATCAGAAATCAAGAAGGAGAAAGACGATGCAAAAGGCATTAATAATAGTGAATCATAAAAACTCTGTAAATAATAAATTCGGTGAATCAATCGCACAATTTCTTTTACACAGAGGCTTGGCTGCCGAATTGATACCAATAAATAATTTTGAACCGCGTAAGCTTGAGGGAGCAGAATATTTATTGTTAAGCGGATGGAAGAATAAGTCTTTATTTTCTGTAAGTCAGCCGGATAGTGAATGGGTAAATTTTGTAAATAGTCTTCCGGCTTTAAATGGAATAAAAACTGCGATTTTTAATACATCAAAACTATTCTCCGGCAGGATGTTTAAAAGAATGAAAAAATATCTTAATGGTAAAACAAACAATGTTGATTTTGAATTTAAATCTTCTGACGGATCATTATCTATATCTGATAAGCTTACACTTAATGAGTTTATAGGATGATAATATTCAAAAGGAGTGCTGAATTGAAATCGGATTTTTTCAGACTCAGTTTTAACTACAATTAATTGTCTTGTTAGTTTAACACATCCGAATATTATCTCTTTAACTTTCCTCTTGAAAGTGATGCAAAAATTCCAAGGAAACATAAAACACTGAAAAGCACAAAAGCAGTTTGTAAGCTGGTTAAAAATGCATCCTGGTTAGCAGCACTTATCTTTTCACTGCCGATGAAAATTGAGAATATTATGATAACTATTCCCATTGAAAACATTTGTCCGATCATTCTCATTGATGCTAATGTTGATGATGCAACTCCGTAATATTTTTTTTCAACAGAGCTCATTATTGCATTAACATTCGGTGATGAGAACAATGCAAAGCCAAGCCCCATCATTGCAAGGTTGGCAACTATTAAAACATAGCTTGTATTTTTTGCAAGAAAACAGAAAATGATTAATCCAATAGTCAGTAATCCCATTCCTGCAGAGGCAACATATCCGGGTTCTGTTTTATCAGATAATCTTCCCGATATCGGTGAAAACAGTGCCTGTATTACGGGCTGTGTAATTAAAATAATTCCTGCATCTTCCGGATTAAGCATCTTAACGCTCTGGAGATAAAAACTCATTAAAAAACTTATCGCAAAGGTTGCGCTGTAATTTATCAAAGCTGCCGTATTGGACATTGTAAATGTTTTATTACTCCTGAACAAATTAATATTAAAGATGGGATGTTCGGTTTTTGATTCAATAGAATACAGCATCACAAAAGAAAAGACAGAGACCGCCAACAGTAAATAACCAACTGGTTCGGGAAAAAATGAAACAGATGTCATTAACAAGATGATTGATAATATATAAACTGCGGCACCGCGATAATCATATTTATAATCTTCAAGTTCCTGCCATTCATGTTTAAGATAAATTGTATTGATAACAATCAGAATTATTCCAATCAAAGCATTTATATAAAAGATTCCGCGCCAGTTTAGATTTTGTGTTATCAATCCGCCGAGAAACGGACCGGATGAAAGTCCTGTATAAACAGCCGCGGTATTTATTCCGAGCACTCTGCCGCGTTGTGATCCACAAAATAAGTTTAGAAGGCGGGTTGTCAGAAGACATTATCATTTATTAAGGCAGATTATAATCAGTATTATTTGCGATGTTTATTACAGAATGATGCCGCAAATATAATGCTTTTAAATCTTACCGGATAAATGACCTTAATAAAACAATAAAAAATTTATACAGGTTAATATTTAAGCTTAAAATCCGACAGCAACACCAACGTGTACTATTGGCTCCCACTTTTTAAACGGGGAATTTTTATCCTGTAAAATATCAAACAATATTTCAGCATAAGCGGTTGCATTTGAACCAATAGGTTGTCTGTAACCTGCACCGAGCAATACAAACGGAACCCACAGTCTTTCAGATTCATATCTCTGGCTTATCTGATTATATGTATGATGTTCATAGTTTGTAAATGCAAATTCAGCATGCAGATATCCTTGCGGAACAGGGCTGTATCTCATAAACAGACTTCCGCCAAAGTTATGATAAGTAAAGTTGTCTCTGTTCTTATAGTTCTCTTTTATAAAAGAGTAGTGAGCTTTTATTCCGGATGAAAATTTAGAACTGAAATTATAACCCAGCATTGGTTCAACACTTATAAGCATATAATCATTCCAGACATTAGCTCCTATATTGCCGCCAAAATACCATCTACTTTGTTTTGGAGTAGATGTATTACCTGTTTCAGTTACAGTATAGTCTTCTGCAAAATTAAGTGATGAGAAAAAGCAGATGATTGCTAGTAAAAAAAACACTGATGTTTTTTTCATAAGACACCTTCCTTTAACTTAAATGATTATTAATCGGTGATGTAAAACTAATATTTAATCGGATAAATAAAAGCCGCATCAATATAATTTTTTCTCAAATCCGATATAGGACATAAAAACAAAGATAATTTAACGGACAAATAATTATTTCTTAAAAATTCTTCCTTATGACTGTCTTTA
>JAKIZM010000016.1 GCA_022708025.1 Bacteroidota bacterium
TTCAAAATGTTATATGAACAATCCCATTTAGCTCAATAAAGACAGTCATAAGGAAGAATTTTTAAGAAATAATTATTTGTCCGTTAAATTATCTTTGTTTTTATGTCCTATATCGGATTTGAGATTTTCATAAGCGAATTTTTCAGCAATTGTTTTATGATAAATTTCATCCAGAGATTTTGCTTTATTGTAAAGAAGCTCATCCAATCCGACATTAAAAAAGAATATTACTATCAGTAAATGAGATCTTGAAAGACTTTTGAAATAAGGAATTTGTCTTTTTAATGAATTAGCAGTTTCAAAATTTGTAAAGAGTAACAACAAACTCCTCTGTTTTATTTTTTCTCTTACAACTCCTGCAAGATTTTCATAATCTGATTCAAGAAAATTAGTTTCCTGCTTATACAACGAATCCAGAATTTTTTTCATCTGAACAGAATTTCTTTCAGCAGGTAAAACAGAATTCACTTTATTATTGAAAGTAACTATTCCGGCTTTATCGTGTTTTAATAATGCAATATTAGAAATTACAAGTGAAGTATTTATTGCATAATCCAGTAAAGACATTTGGTCAAAGGGCATCTTCATTGTTCTGCCCATATCAATAATTGAATAAATCTGCTGAGCTCTTTCATCAATGTAATGATTAACCATTAATTGTCTTTTTCTCGCAGTTGCTTTCCAATTAATCGTTCGATAGTCATCACCTCTTACATACTCTTTTATTTGTTCAAATTCCATTGAATGACCGATTCTTCTAACTTTCTTAACACCAACTTCCATAAGTCTGTCAGCTATAGCCATTATCTGATATTTTCTCATTTGAATATAAGAAGGATAAACTTTTACGCTTTTACTTTGTTCAAACTTCAATCTTCTGCTAACAATATTTAATATGGTTGATACAAAAACATTCAATGCACCGAATTGATATTCTCCCCTTTTTACAGGATGAATTACATAAGAAAATATTTTTGTCTTTCCGCTCTCCACTTTTGAAGATATTTCAAAATCCCTTATTTGAAAAATGAATGGAAGTTCATCGATAATTTTTAGATTAACATCAAAAGAATAATTATTCGTCAGAATAATTTTTATTTCATTATCATCTCCGTTGGAAAGTCTCTCAGATAAAATTCTTTTAGCAAAAATATTTTTTTTAGTTGAAAAAAGAATTAAGGTTTCTACAAATACAACTGTTATAAACGATATTAAAAGTATCTTCGCAATAAAAAACAATGGATCAAAAAAATATCCGAAGAAAAACAGCAGCACTATAATCGCTGTAATCAATAAAAATCTTGGAGTGAGATAAAATTCTTTTAAGAATTTCATTATCTCGGCACCTCAACACGATTTAATATTGTTTGTAAAATTTCATCCGGAGTTTTTCCTTCCATTTCTTTTTCTGCAGTAAGAATAATTCTGTGTCTTAATGCCGGAAAGACAATTTCTTTAACATCATCCGGAATTACAAAATCTCTGCCTCTTATAGCTGCCAAAGATTTTGCACCCATCATAATTGCAATTGAAGCTCTTGGTGAAGCACCTAAATATAAATCACCGGATTTTCTGGTTTGATTAACAATTCCCGCAATATATGAAGCGATTTTCTCTTCAATATGAATTGCTCTAATTATCGTCCTGAAGTTTTCCAAATCCGTTTTTGTAAATATCTGACTTATCTGATTTAAATCGTTATGAGATTTTCTATCGTTAAACTCCAGTAATATTTTTATTTCTTCCTGAAGTTCAGGATAATGCATTTCAATTTTGAATAAAAATCTATCCAATTGTGCTTCAGGAAGTTTATATGTTCCTTCGTGTTCAATCGGATTCTGAGTTGCAAAAACAATAAATGGCTTATTCATTTTATAAGTAATGCCATCGATTGTTATTTGTCTCTCCTCCATCACTTCAAATAAAGCAGCTTGAGTTTTTGCAGGCGATCTGTTTATTTCATCAATTAAAATAATGTTTGAAAATATCGGTCCTTTTTTAAATTCAAACTCGGATAATTTCATATTATAAATTGATGTTCCGAGAATATCAGAAGGCATTAAATCGGGAGTGAATTGTATTCGTGAAAAATCAGCTGAGATTGTTTTTGCCAATATCTTTGCAATCAGTGTTTTAGCAATTCCCGGAACGCCTTCAATCAAAACATGTCCATCTGCAAAAATAGCAGCCAAAAACAATTCTATTGTTTTATCCTGACCGACAATTATTTTTTTAATTTCTGTTTTAACTTTTTCAATTGAATTTTGCAATTCGGTTAAATCAGTTCTTGATGTTGAGTTATTTTCCATAAGCACCTGTTTTTAAATAAAAATTTTCCAATAGATTGTTTAATTCAATTAATGTTTCTTCTTTTATTGATGATGATAATTCTATACTGCTATAAATTGTTCTTATTCTGTTTAATTCTTTTTCATCGTAATTTGTTTTTTCAGCGATTTGCTTTATTAAATCATTATTTAATTCATTTGCTCGGATTCCATATTTATTTCTTATATGATCAAGAAAATAAACAACTCTTTTCTTAGCGATGTTTTTATGATTTGATTGTTTTAAATATACATTACCAATTGTCTGTATAAACTCAAGAGTAGTGTTTGTTAATGGTTTAATTACCGGAATTATTCTCTGATCTCTTTTCCCTCTGAATATTACGAACAATATAATTCCGAAAAGAAATGTAAAATATCCCCATCTTAAAGATGTCTGTGATAAAATATATCTGATCGGAGTGCTACGATATTTATTAACCTCTTTATAATATTCATCCCAAATAACATCTCTGATTTTCAGATAAGATAGACTTTTGAAAATATAATCGCGGTTACTTTTTAACAGATTATAATTTGTAAAAATATTTGGAATTGAATGTAAGAATAAATTCCCCTTCCCGATTTTCATCTTAATGAAATTAGGATTATCATTTTCATTTATTCCCAGCACAATTGTATTGTTTGTATCTATTTCAGAGAAATAAATATCATATTTCCCGTTCGAAAAGAAGTAATCAGTTTTTCGTGCTAAAGCAGGATTAACAAAATTTACCTCAGTTGAATCCGAATTAAAATAGATAGAAAAAGAGGTTTGAATATTTAATGAATCTGAAAATACATTTCCAACCGATGTTGCTGCAATAAAAACATCATTACCACTATTTAATAACTCAAGCAACACTTTTGCATCAAGCTCATCTGGATTAAATTTATAACAAATAATTATGATGTTTTTATCTTCAATTTTCCTCTGCTTTGAAATATTATAAAAAGGAAGATTTGTTGTTTCGATATTTTTACCCGGAAATAATTGATTTAATTCTTCATAAAGTATGTATGAACCATAAGGTATCTTATCATTTTTTGAATAACTCGGATTCCAGTCAGTTGGCTCGGGAGTAAAAAGTTTAAATAGTAAATATATCAGTGAAATAATTACAACAGGTAAAATAAACTTAATAGATTTCATTATTGGTAATTCTCCAATAATGAATTAACATCTTTATATCTTGCAATCAGGTAAGAATAATTATCTTTATCAATATCATATCCGCCATACCAGATATTTTCAAAATCATTTGTTACAACTGATACTGATCTTGTCAATGAATGCTGTTTAATTTCCTTTAAATATTCACGATTGGTTTTTTCTGGTTTCCAATTAATTATTTGTTTATCTGAAAGTATTTTCAGTAACCGTAAATAGTTTAATCTTATTGCATATCTGTAGTTTTTATTTTGAACTGCTTCATCAATTAGTTTATCAAAATCAATTGAGTGAATATCTTCAGTTTCTTCTTTGATTTCTAATAAGTTAATGTTTTTGTTTTCGAAAAATAATCCTTTAATCTCATTTCTATAAAAACCATAAATCAAACCTAAAACAGCAAGTATTATAAGCAAATATTGTATTACATCTCGGGAAACATTTTTACTGTCATAAGCAAATAATTTATCAATCTGTCTTTGAATCCAATCCATTAACTTTTCCCACAATGTTTTGGTGTCTTCTGGATCTTCAAAATATCTGAAGTCTCTATCTTTTAAGTAAGATTTAATCTTTAAGCTATCAATTTGTCTTAAAGTAATTTCAGATGTATCGAGGTTAAATTCTTTAATTTTTTCTTGAGCTGAAACTACATTGTAATGGAAACTTTTATATTGCGCTGAAAGAATAGTATTAGAGATCAGAACAAAAAGAGATATTAAAAATATTTTACTAATTGATTGATTCAATTTTTTCCATTAATCCTTTTGCTTCTTTAAGTTCTACTAAACTGAAATATAAAAATGCAAGTGCAATAATTGTTATTGAAGATAAAAGATATTGAAATGCTGAAATAACAGAGGTTATCATAATTAAAATCTCAGTAACTCCCGAAACCCCACTTCCATCTAATGAATTGAACATTGTTGCAAATGTTATTATGTATTGTGGAATCTGAAAAATAACACCCATCAATCCCTGAATTACTCCTAAAACAAAAATTAATCCGAAGGTAAACCACCATTTATTTCTTATTAGATAAAATGATCTTTGTATTGATTCCCAAAAGCCTGTTCTTTCATAAAGTGCAACAATATAAACGAAACTTAATTTTACTATAAAAAACAAAATAGGAATAAAAAGTAACAGAAATATCAACATGCCAAGGAAAGGATTTTGTGTTGCATTGGCTGTTAAACCAATAAATAATACAAGTATAAAAAATGCAGCAGCTATTAAGAAAATAAGAGCAAGAGTTAAACCCAGTATCTTAAAAAATATTTGTTTAACTCCATCCCATACTTCTTCAATTGAAATTTGTGTATAATCTTCTTTGGATAGATAAATCAATATAAATGAATAAACTGTGGATAGTAACATCTGCATTGTTAAAAATATCGATACTATCAGTAATAAAATAATCAAACCAGTTTGGGAAAGTGAAGTTATTTGAAAAAGTGTAAAAATACTCTTTTGATAAAATCCAAGTAATAAACCTGTGATCAGTAAAAAGGGTCCTGTTATAAAAATTAAAGATTTCAATAATGGAAGAAAGTTTTGTCTTATAAATTCAAATGTTGAATTAATAATTTGTCCGAAATCTCGATAACGCTGAAACTCAATTTTATTTTGTGTCATTGTCTTCCCTTTTCTTTAATTTGATCGGATAAAATATCACATACCAAATTATAAAAAATAATGAACCTGCAATTATTAAAATATTAATTAATATCGGCATTTCTGTAAAGCGAGTAACAAATGATTCCAGAAATCCTGCAATTATAAAAAGCGGAATTAGTCCAACAATAATTTTTATTCCGTCTTTAGATGCTATTAAAAAAGATTGTCTTCTCGAATAAGTTTTTGGGAATAGAATCGAATTACCAAGAATCAGTCCTGCTGCGCCTGCAATTATAATTGAAGAAATTTCTAAAGTTCCATGAATCCAAATAACAGAGAGTGACTTTAACAAAAGACTATGCGTATAAAAAAAGTGATGGAAAGTGCCTAGCATAATTCCATTGTAAAGTAATAGCAGAATTGTTCCAATAGAAAAAAATAAGCCGGCAATAAAAGTAAGAAAAGATACTCTGATATTATTGAATGTTATTCCCATAAACATATCAACACCGTTCATTTTTTTATAAACTGCAAGCGGATCGCCTTGCTCAATATTTTCTAAAGTCATATTAACATAAGAATCACCAAGTATTAATCTTACAAAACCTGTATCACCGGTTGATGATATTACTCCGATTATAATTGCAACAATAAAAACCGAAAATGAAATCAACAATTCTTTTCTTCGTTTCAAGAAAAGCAATGGTAATTCATATTTCCAGAATGTAATTAGTCTGCTCTTCTTTTCCTTTTTATTTTTATATACAGATTGATGAAGTTTTGCAGTAATAGAATTTAAGTATTCTGTTGTTTTGCTATTAGGATAGAAAGTTTTTGAATAGGAAAGATCATCGGTTAATTGAATAAACAATTCAGCTAATTTATCAGGATCCTGAAAAGAAGTTTTTTTAGAAAGGAATGATTCAACTTCTTTCCATCGCTCTGAGTTGTTTTTTATGAATTGAACTTCTCTCAATGTTATTCCGGAAGTTAGTTCTCATCAACATAATTAACTATAGAACGGACATCGTATTTTTCCAGTTTGTCTCTTCCGTGTAAAAAGGACAATTCAATAATAAAAGAAAGCTGAACTATTTCTCCGCCAAGTTTTTCAATCAATTTACAAACAGCATCCATAGTTCCGCCGGTTGCAAGCAGATCATCGTGAATCAATACTTTATCTCCTGGCTGAATAGCATCTTTGTGCATTTCAAGTTTATCTTCACCATATTCAAGCGAATAAGAAATTGATACTTTTTCTGCAGGCAGTTTACCAGGCTTACGAACAGGAATAAATCCTGCATTAAGTTTGTGAGCTAATACTGCTCCAAAAATAAATCCGCGGGATTCAACTCCCACTACTTTATCAATTTTTTTATCTGCAACAAATGATAATAATAAATCTGAAGTATAATTAAACGCTTCAGGATCTTTAATTAAAGTTGTTATATCACGAAACATTACTCCAGGTTTTGGAAAGTCTTTTATATTTCGAATATGAGATTTTAAATCCATTTATTTTTCCTTATTGAGAAAAGATGCAATCCCATTTTTAAAATCTTCAGTTGAGCGGCTGATTACATTCAGGTTTACACACTGATTAACAGCTTCACGAACCGATAGATTGGAAATCTGATTGATCATTTGTTTGGTTTCTTTAATACTTTGTAAAGAGTTTTTATTTAATTTTTCTGCAAGCGATAGAGATTCCTGAAAAACATTTTCACTTAAATAATTTACAAACCCAATTTCATAAGCCCTTTTTCCTGAAATTCTATCGCCTTCCAAAAGTAATTGCTTAGCAATTCCTTCGCCAACTTTTTTAATTAAAAAGATTGATACAATTGCAGGTATAAATCCAATTTTTACTTCGCTGTAACCAAATTTACTTTTATCAGGATGAGCAATTATAAAATCACATACTGAAGCAAGTCCGCATCCGCCTGCAATTGCAGGCCCATTAACTGCTGCAATTGTAGGTTTCGGAAATTCATAAATCATTAAAAACATTTCAGCAAGCGATTTTGAATCATCATAGTTTTCAATCGAAGTATTATTAGAAAGTTTTTGCAAATATTCTAAATCTGCTCCTGCACAAAAAGTATTTCCTTCACCGGTAATTAGCAAAGAGCGAACATTATCAGCAGTAGCAAAATCTTTTAGATTTAGTTTGATCTGCTCAACCATAAACGGATGTAAAGCATTTCTCTTTTCAGGGCGATTCAGAGTTATGATTGCTGTGTTATTTATTACTTTTGACTTAATCATTTAAATAAAAAATATTTTGTTATTAAATACATTTGAAGATATACAGATATAAATGCTAATAAAACTCCCGCAATAACTTGTGAGATACTATGACATTTCAATTTAATTCTCGACCAACCAACAAGTAAAACTACCGGAAGCATTATAAAACCAATCCAACCAAATACAAATAGTAAAGCGGCAAACGAACCAGATACTCCCATCGAATGTGCACTGATCTTCCAGTATTTATTGATAAATATCGTAATTATTGTGTTAGAAATATAACAAAACCAAAATGCGATTGAAATAATATTAAGATTGAAATTTCTCATTATCACCAATCCAATTAAATAGAATATAATCGCAATTAAAAATGGAAATGTTCGTTCTTCTTTAATTGAAGCATCCTGGTCGACCAGTTTTCCTTTTTTCCTAAGAACAAAAAACATTGCAATTGGTAATACAAAACCAAAAATAAAAGGAATCAGGAATGTTAATATTTTTTTTGAGGTTTCAGTTTCAAGTGTAAAAGCAAAAATAGCATATACAATAATTGTAAAAGAAGGAGGAACAAAAAGTGTTGATATAATTCGTGCAAATTTATTTGAAGCGTCCGGATTCAAAATTTACTGCTTGTGTATTATTAAATATTTTAATCAGTATAACCGTTTAGTGGTTTTTAGTGTTTTTGTGATTTGGTGGCAAAAAATTCCAGCCACTAAAACTCAAAATCACAAAATTTAATAAATGAACATACTTGGATTAATAAGTATATTGTGTCTTTTTAAGTTCCTCAATATACGATGACATCAAATCACTAATTGGATTAAACTCAACATACTGCATCAATTCATTTCTAATCTTTGAAGCGTGATGCATTCCCTTTAAATATCCGGAATAAAATTTTCTATGTTCAATTACTGCTCTTCTTTCCCCTTTTACTTCAATAGCAAAACCTAAATGCCTTAAACAAGTTTTGATTTTCATTTCATCATCAATCTTTGTCTGAATATATCCTTTAGATAAAATTTCTTTTGCTTCAAGATAAATCCAGGGATTACCAATTGCGCCGCGAGCAATCATTACTCCATCAGCATTTGTTTCTCTAAATGCCCGCTTAACATCACCCGGATAAAGAACATTTCCGTTTAGAACAACAGGAATAGAAACTGCTTCTTTTACTTTTGGAATCCAACTCCAATCTGCATCTCCTTTATGCCCCATTGACCTTGTTCTGCAATGAACAGTCAAAGCTCTTATTCCAACATCTTCCAACCGTTTTGCAACTTCAACAATTTGAATTGAATTGTTATCCCAGCCGATTCTTGTTTTTACAGTAACAGGAAGCTCAACTGAATCAACAACTGCTTTTACAAGTTTTGTAAGGTAAGGAATATCTTTCAGCAAAGCAGAACCCGCTCCGTGTCCAACGACATTTTTAACCCAGCATCCTGCATTGATATCAATCATATCCGGATTTTCAGCTTCAGCAATTTTAGCTGCACCAACCATTGATTCAATATTATTTCCGTAAATCTGAATTCCAACAGGTCTTTCTGAATCAATAATTTTTAGTTTGTTATGTGTTCGCTCATTTGAACGAACTAATCCTTCGGAGTTTACAAATTCTGTATAAACAACATCAGCACCAAGTTCCCGGCAAATCAAACGAAATGAAACATCAGTAACATCTTCCATCGGTGCGAGAAGTAATGCTTTATCTATTTCAACTTTTCCTACTTTGAACATCAGAATTAATTTAATTATTCATTTTTTGTAATCTAATATAAATATTTGGATAAAAATTATAAGGTGTTAAATAAAGTATAAATCAGTATTACTTAATTTCTGTTAGCTCTTTAAACTTTGGATTTTTGGTATATCTTTTTACTAAATCCCGCGTGTCCTCAAATGCCTGATTCATTTTCTTTATTTCTGTTTGAGATAATATTATTGTTGAATCACTTTGAAACGTTGAAGGAAGTATAACATATTCTCTGCCATTTAAAGTATTTCCCTTAAAAACCCAGGTTGGAATATAATTCACTTCATTGATACCGATTGAATCAGTAGTAAAATTTTTTGTAATGTTAAAAGTAATTATAAGTCCGGCATCCTTATATCTATCTCTTTGATTTGAAACAAAATTGCCCATTGAATAAGCTACAAATCCTGTATCGAGCTTACCATTATTTGTTTTGAAAAAATCAACCGGCTGCAGAACATGCGGATGACCGCCAATAACAATATCAGCCCCAAATTCAATTGCTTTACTAACAGCATCTTTCTGAGATTTTACAGGCTCGCGAATATATTCATCCCCAAAATGATAATGCACAATAACTAACTCAGCATTTTTACTTCTTGCTGTTCTGATATCGTGTTCAATTATATTAAAGTCAATAAGATTGATTAAATAATCTTTGCCTTTGGGAATAGGATTATCATTTGTTCCATAAGAGTAAGCAAGAATCGCAGTCTTGATTCCATTAATATCGAATACTCTTATTGAATCTCTGTCATTTTGTGAAGTGAAAGTTCCAACATAATTAATATTTCGTTTTATTAATTCATCAATTGTCTTTAACACACCTTTTTCACCTCTATCAAAAGAGTGGTTATTTGCAGTTACAAGTAAATCAAATCCAATCGATTTTAAAGCATCAAGATAATTAACCGGTGTGTTAAATAAAGGATAACCAGTATATCCTTTGTTGTCTTTTCCGGCAGTAACCGTTTCAAGATTACCAAATGTAAAATCGGATGATTCGAGATATTTTTTTACATTTCTGTAAACAGGAGTAAAATCAAAACTGTCTTTATTGACCCTAGCATATTCGAACTGAGGGCTATGACACATCAAATCACCAACAACCGAAATGGTAATTGTAACAGTGCTATCTGAATTATTAACACTTTTACTATTATCAATTATCAAAGTTGATGGGATATTAAAAACAAATGTAGATAAGATTGATAAGATGATTATTATATTTTTCATATAATACAAAACAAGGCTGAGCTACTGCTAACCCAGCCTTTCAAGAATAATATTTTTCAGCTCTTATAATTTAGGAGCTTTTCTGGCAGCTTTTACTGCCTGAACATCATTTCTGATTTCCTGACATAATTTTCTGAGATCGCTCAGGCCTTTGCGTACTCTTGTACCTGCAGCAGCTTGTTCTTTCACATAAAATTTTTGGAAATCACCTTCCAAGCTTTGAACAAATTGAACTAATTGATTAAATTTTTCCATACGAACCTCCTATAAGTTAGTGAATTTATTATTTTATATTTTCCAGAATTATTTCTGCAATGTCTTTAACTGCTACTTCATCTGTTTTTTCAAAATGCTTAACTCCGTCTGTCATCATTGTCATGCAAAACGGACAGGCAGAAGCAATTGTATCAGCATTTGTTTCAAGTGCTTCTCTTGTTCTTTCTTCATTTATTCTGCCGCCTTCTTCATCTTCAAGAAACATTCTTCCACCACCAGCACCGCAGCAGAATCCCTTACTTTTATTTCTTTTCATTTCTACCATATCCAAGCCAGCAACTTTATTCAGTGAATTTCTTGGAGCATCATAAATATTATTATATCTGCCTAAGTAACAAGAATCGTGATAAGTAACTTTATGCTTTTCAGATTCATCTTTAAGCTGTATTTTACCTTGCGCAAGTAATTCTTCAATAAACTCTGTATGATGAATAACTTCATAATTTCCACCGAACTGAGGAAACTCATTTTTTAAAGAATGAAAACAATGTGGACAAGCAGTTACTACTTTCTTTACTCCGTAATTGTTCAATGTTTCCACATTATCGTGCATCATCATCTGGGAAAGATACTCATTTCCTAGTCTGCGGGCGGTATCACCATTACATTTTTCTTCAGTTCCAAGTATTCTGAAATCAACACCCGCTTTTTGCATTATAGTTGCGAAAGCTTTTGTAACTTTTTTATATCTGTCATCAAATGAACCAGCACATCCAACCCAGAATAAAATTTCTCCATTTTTATCTTCTGCCATAGTTTTAATATTCATTCCTTCTGCCCAGTTGGCTCTGTCAGCAGCATTAAAGACCCATGGAGTAAAATTTGTCTCCAGACTTTTAAAAACAGAATTTAATTGCGGCGGAAATTCTGATTCAGTTAATATTAAATCTCTTCTCATATCAACGATTGAATCCACATGTTCAATCATTACAGGACATTCCTGAACACAAGCCATACAGGTTGTACATTCCCACAATGCAGTATCTGTAACATAATTGTGAACAAGTGTTTTGTCGTAAAGTTCGCCTTCTGTTTTACCTTCAACAATAAGCGGAGCTTTATCTAACGTTCTTTTTCTGATGTTTACAATTATCTCTCTGGGATTCAATGATTTCCCAACTGTAAAAGCTGGACAAGCGTAAGTACATCTGCCGCATTCAGTGCAGGAATATCCATCTAATATTTGTTTCCAACTGAATTGATCAATATCTGCAACTCCAAAAGATTCGGCATTTTCATCTTCAAGATCAATTTTCTTAAGAGTATTCCTGACAGGGTCCAGATTGGCAAAAAACACATTAGGTATTGA
Organism: Bacteroidota bacterium; assembly: GCA_022708025.1. GTDB lineage: Bacteria > Bacteroidota > Ignavibacteria > Ignavibacteriales > Ignavibacteriaceae > IGN3. The sequence continues at coordinate 11,955 of JAKIZM010000016.1, forward strand.
AGTTAAAATATGTAAATGCTTGGAATAAGGAAGATAGTTTAAAAATCCAAATATCATTATAATGTGCATCCACCAAAACACTTCATAAAGGATTATTGTAGTCTCAGTTTGTCCATTAAAAAAGATTCCGGCAATAAAAGCAGAAACAGGTCTGAATTCATAAGGATGATATTTCATTCCGTTATTTGCATAAGCAGCAGCATTTTCTCCATACATAGATAAAACAATCAGCATTATTAAAACAAGAATAAAAGCCGCATCTTTCAATCCGTGCTTATCAACTTGTAATCTTGGAATTTTCTGAATAAATCTTCTATATAGGGAAACCAGGATAGCAACAATAACGAATAATCCAAATAAATCCTGAACTATTGTAACCACCGTAAAAAACGGTCCAAGCACGGAAAGAGTAAAGGGAGTATAGAATCCTTGAATTATACTTTCAAGAACTGCAAAAATAAAAAGAATAAACGCCCAGAAAATTATCAGATGTAATATTCCCGCAAGTGGTTCACGTAAAAGTTTTGTCTGGGCAAAAGCAATATTCCATACTCTCTTCAATCGTGTCGGAATATTATCAAATCTATCGTCTTTCTTTTTAGCAACTTTTAAGTATTTTATTAACTTATTAACACTGTAGCCGAAAAAGATAAACGCTGCTAAAAATATTAGTATAAAAATTATATTTTTTAAATCCATAATGCTTTTTAAAACTCTTACAAAAATTTCCTGTCCAAAAAGTCTCGTGTCTTTTTAATAACTAAATCAAATTTTTTATTACTTTTCTTAAATGGGTGGACTATGTCAAATGTATGTCCACAAGCCGGAATCCTCTCAAACTCAGTAAATTCCTTATTACTCCAATTATAAATTTGTTCACCTTCCACAATAGGAACGGTTAGATCTTCAGTTCCGTGTATAATCAATAAAGGCTTATTAAGATTTTTTACAGCTTTTTTAATACTTAAAGAATTATTTTTATTTTTCTCAATATCCTCTAAAACTTCAACATTCATTTGCAGGACTTGCTTTGTTCGTGAATTTACAACCTCTATTAGTCCTTTTTCTCTCCATTCAGCTTTTTGTCTTTCAGTATACCTATCCAGTTTTGCAACAGATGCCCAAACAATATAAGCATCAACTTTTTCAATCATACTACTAATGATTGCAACACCGCCTCCCCGACTGTGACCAATCAATCCTATCTTTTTGGAATTTTTATTTCCAAAAAATCCTGATTTATAAGCCCTTATAATTTGAACTAGTTCAGATACTTCAAGTGAAACTGTATTTTTTGCAAAACTCTTTACATCAAATAAATCTGAACCGCTTTTATCAACACCATTATGCGAAAAATTAAACAATATAACACAATAACCGTTTTCCGATAATTGTTCAGCAGTAAAAGGAAAAAATCCCCAATCTTTAAATCCCTTGAAACCGTGCACTAATATCAAACAAGGTGCTTTATTAATGTTTTCAAATCCGTATAAAGAAATATTGAGAACATATCCCTCATTTGATTTTAGTCTAAATTCTCTGTTCATTACTTTGAAATATGAGTAATAAACAGTGAAAAGTCAATATTTTTTAAAATTTTGAACAAATATAATTCAGACCTGATTTTTTTAATAAAACTACACTTTAGCAATTATTTCTGATCTTTTCTCCAAAAAATTGAGATTTTCAGGTAAAAACAAACTTTTATATTTGTTGGTTAAAAACAAATCAGTAAATGCTTAAATGGAATTTTTTATTAAAATATGAATTTTACTGTAGAAAAAATTGATAGAAATCAATGAATTTTATTAGTGACAAATAAAATAGGATAAAAACATCGCTGCTTAAAGTGACACTTTATAAAATAACTTTAGCGAATATAATTTGAAAAAAAATAACTTAGAATATTTATCTGAGTAACAGTCAATCAAAAGTAAATCCTCCTTAGACAAAGAAAAAACAATAGCTGAGAAATGCAATTGTTATAAATTAAAATTGTTGGCAATGATGTTAACTACGAAAATGTAAATTTCGATATTTATTAATTTGTTGTTTATGTAGAAGATTCTATAAAGTTAGCTAGCACCTAAAGAATTATTAATAGGACTTTATTTTATAACAAATTGAAAAATTAAAGCAACTGTTTTCCTCTTTTACTTTGTCAATTGATTTAGCTATTTTTTATCTGAGATAAATATCTATATTTATTAGAATATGACTCCAATTAAAAAACAATTGTTAGTTATTCCATCTATTGATATTCAAAACAGAAAAACTGTAAGAGTTGTTAAAGGAATTCCGGAACTTGATTGTAAAGAATATGGTGATGATCCTGTAGAAATGGCAATGCTGTGGCGTGCAGAAAATGCTAAGATGCTGCATATAGTTGATTTTGATGGCGCAATTGATCACTCTAAAATAAATCAGGATATAATTAAAGAAATTTGTAATTCTGTTATAATACCGATTGAATTTGCCGGTGGTGTTAGAGGTATTGATGAAGCTGAGGCTATTTTTGATCTTGGTGTGTACCGTATTGCCATTAACACAATGGCTTTGGAAAATCGTTCGGAGTTTATAAAATTATTTGAAAAATACGGCCCAACAAAAATAGTACTCTCAATAGATATTCTTAACGAAAAACTGGTAACTCGTGGCAGACAAAAACAATCTGACCTAAATTATATTGACTTCGTTAAAGAGATGGTTCAGATTGGAATTGACAGAGTTATTGTTACAGATGTTAATCGTAATGGTGTTATGCAAGGTCCAAATATTGAGCTTTCAAAATCAATTGCTGAAAAGTGTAAAGTTAAAGTAACTCACTCAGGCGGAGTGCGTAATAAAGATGAGCTTTTTGATCTTCAAAATTTAGTTCCACTAAATGTTGATTCTGTTATAATTGGCAGAGCATTTTACGAAAACAGATTTCCCTGTCAAAAATTATGGCGTTTGGCAGAGTCAGGATTATTTAATTAAAGGTCTTATATGGAAAAAGAAAAAGTTATTCACAGTAGTTTCTGGGTTAATTTTTTTAATTCACCTACGGAAGAAGCAGATTTAAAAAATTCACTTAAATCTATTCCAATTTTTAACGAACTTACTAAAAGAGATCTTACATCCCTGATTAGTATTATTCATAACCGGACTTTTGTTGCCGGTGAAATGATTTTTCATCAGGGTGATCCGGGAATAGGACTTTATCTTATCCGTGAAGGTGAGGTTGAAATAAAACGTAGTAATAGTTTTGGTGTTGAAAGTATTTTAGCTGTTTTTTCTCCGGGTGATTTTTTCGGTGAACTTGCTCTTGTTGATGGTGAAAAAAGATCCGCATCTGCGGTTGCTAAAACAGCTTGTAAAATATCTGTAATATTTAAACCTGATCTGGACGAATTTATTGAAAAGTATCCCCGGAAAGGGATTAAAATTCTTACAGGCATTTCCAATATTCTTGCCTTAAGATTAAGAACTGTAAACGAAGATTTCTTTAACCTACAATACAATATACCACAACAGAAAGGAAATGAAGATGGAATCAACAATTAAAAAAGTTCTTGTGCCTATCGATTTTTCTGATTATTCCAAAAGCGCATTAAAATATGCAATCAATTTTTCAAAGTTTTTTAATGCAGAAATAATCCTAATATATGTAGTTGAACCTGTTATATATCCATTGGATTTTAGTATGGGTCAGATTGCTATGCCTTCATTCAGTACTGAATGGGATCAGCGTGCAAAAGAAGAACTGGATAAACTAGCCAAGAAGGAAATTAATTCTTCTGTAAAAACCATAATTAAAACAGGAAAACCTTTTTTAGAGATTATAGAAACAGCTAAAGAAGAAAATATTGATCTTATAATAATTGCAACCCACGGTCATACAGGGGTTGAGCATATTATATTCGGAAGTACGGCTGAAAAAGTTGTAAGAAAAGCTCCCTGTCCGGTTTTAACTTTACGCGAACCTATTAAAGGTTATAATCATAAAGAAGAAAACAACAAAGCTTAATACATCTTCTGTTTATTGAAAAATTAAGATTAGTGGTAAATCTGATAGGATAAATTTTTCTAATTATGTATCTCTCTGTGTGACAAAATCAACCAGTTTAATTAGGGATGATTTCATTTCAGATTCTGGAAAGATATTAAGAGCGTCTTTAGCTTGAACAGAATAATTTTGTGAGATTTTCAAAGCATAGTCAATACCGTTATTAGCTTTTACAAAACTTATAATTTCTCTTACTTTCGTTTTATCATTACCATTCTTAAGAACATTTTTTATTCTTGATGCTTCACTCTTTGATACTTTGTTAAGAGCATAAATAAGTGGAAGAGTAATTTTCTTCTCTTTAATATCACCGCCTACAGGTTTGCCAATTAAATTAGCTGTTCCTTCGTAATCAAGAATATCATCTCTTATCTGGAAAGCCATTCCCAAAGAATGTCCAAACTGTTTCATTGATTCAATAAATTTCTGATCATTTGTTGTGCTCATAGCACCAATTACACAACATGTTTCCAGCAGAGAAGCTGTTTTATCTGAGATAACTCTGAAATAAGTTTCTTCATCAATATCCAGTTTTCTTGTTTTCTGAATCTGGAGCAACTCCCCTTCTGACATTCTTTTTACTGCTTCTGTAATAACCCCAAGAAAGTCATAATCTTTTCCGTCAATGGAAATCATTAATCCGCGTGAAAGCAAGTAATCACCCATCAGCACTGCAACTTTATTTTTAAACAAAGCGTTGATAGACCATATACCTCTTCTTTTATCTGCGTTATCTACCACATCATCATGAATCAGTGTGGCAGTATGAAGTAATTCAACAAGACTTGCACCACGAAAAGTTCTTTCAGTAATTTCGCCGCATATTTTGGCTGAAAGAAGCACAAGCCTTGGCCGGATTTTCTTTCCCTTCTGCCTGATAATGTATCTTGCAACCAGATCTACAATCCTGACATCAGAACGCATAGAAGCTTTGAAGATATCTTCAAATTGTGCTAACTCATTTTTAACAGAGCGGCTTATTTCAGAAAGTGAAGGCATTATTAAGATTTCTTCTGGGATAATTTTGAGATCAAAATACTTATTTCATATAGTAACACCAGTGGAACAGCTAATACAACTTGTGAAACCGGATCAGTACCGGGTGTTAAAAAAGCAGCAGCAACCATAATAAAAACTATTGCATGTCGTCTATATTTTCTCATAAAACTCGGTTTAAGTATGCCAAGTTTGGATAAGAAAAATGAAATCATAGGTAATTCAAATACTAAACCGGCTGCAAGCATAACACTTATTATGATTGACATATACTCATCAATCGCAAATTCATTTTTTATTGATTCAGATCCAAATTGTGCTGCAAACTTAAGGGTTAAGGGAAGCATTACAAAATATGCAAACGCAATTCCGGCTAAAAAACAAATAGATGAAAAAATTACAATCCAGAAAATATATCGTCTTTCTCGCTTTCTAAGTGCCGGTGCAATAAACTGCCATATTTGATAAAACAGATTTGGAATACTGATAATAACCCCAACCATTATTGCAATTTGCATATATAAAAACAACTGCCCGAATGGTCTCAAATTCTGAAGTGAAGCATTTGCGTCTTTAGCCGGCTTTAATAAAACAACATCAACAAGAAAATCAATAAAAATCCAGGCAATAATTGCTCCGGCAACAACACCGATAAGCGAATAAATTATTCTCCACCTTAATTCCTCAAGATGTTCAAGAAAAGTCATTTCTCTTTCGGAATTACTGTTCTCCTGTTCTAATTCTTCTTTTAGTATTTCTTCAGCCACTTTAATAAATTACTTCATCTCTGCAAATAATGGGAATGGAGCTGTTAATTTTTTAACTTCTAGCAGTAAATCGTTTAAGATTTTTTTGTTTTCAAAATTATTAATTGCTTTATTAATTATTTGAGCAATTGTTTCCATTTCTTTTTCTTTCATTCCACGCGAAGTAAGTGCGGATGTACCGATCCTTATTCCGCTTGTAACAAATGGACTTCTTTTATCAAAAGGAACCATATTTTTATTAACTGTAATTCCGGCATCTTCAAGAGCTATCTCAGCCTGTTTTCCTGTTATATTTTTATTTGATAAATCAATAAGCATAAGATGATTATCTGTTCCGCCGGAAACAACATCAAAATTATATTCAATTAATTTTGCTGCAAGTATTTGAGCATTTTTTCTAACTTGTAAAACATAATCTTTAAATGAATCTGAAAGCGCTTCACCAAAAGCTACAGCTTTTGCCATAATGATGTGCATCAGCGGTCCTCCCTGAATTCCGGGCATAACCATACTATCAATTAACTCAGACATCATTTTAACCCTATCACCTTTTGGTGTTGTCAATCCCCAGGGATTTTCTTTATCCTTTCCAATAAGAATTATACCGCCTCTTGGTCCTCTTAGAGTTTTATGAGTAGTTGAAGTAACAATATCACAATATTCTAATGGATTATTAAGCAATCCTTTGGATATTAATCCTGCAGGATGAGCCATATCGCACATCAGGAATGCACCGATAGAATCAGCAATTTCTCTGAATTTTTTATAATCCCAATCACGTGAGTATGCGCTTGCACCAGTAATGATTAATTTTGGTTTTTCTTTTTTTGCCAGATCAGAAATTTTATCATAATCAAGCAAACCGGTTTGTTCGTTTAATTCATATCCTACTGCTTCATATAATTTACCGGAAAAGTTAACTGGTGAGCCGTGAGTTAAATGTCCGCCATGAGCTAAACTTAATCCGAGAAATTTATCACCGGGTTTAAGAAAAGTCATAAGAACAGCCATATTTGCCTGAGAACCGCTATGTGGCTGAACATTAACATATTCAGCATTAAAAAGTTTCTTTAACCTGTCTCTGGCAATATCTTCTGCCTGATCTACATATTCACATCCGCCATAATATCTTTTGCCCGGATAACCTTCAGCATATTTATTCATAAGAACTGTGCCTGAAGCTTCCAAAACAGCCGGGCTAACATAATTTTCTGAGGCAATCAGTTCAAGTTTATTTTTTTGTCTTTCAATTTCGGATTGTAGAACATTATAAATTTCCGAATCCTTTTTTAGATATGATTCCATATAAACCGCTTAATTTGATGAATGAATGTGGTAAAATTAGAAAAGGTTTCCTGAAATCTCAAGAAACCTTTTTAAGGAAAAACTATAAAAGTGAGCTATTGTACAGTAACACTTCTGCCAATCCAACCAACACAGGTTATTGGTATAGAAGTACCTGATTTAATATTTCTAAAGAACAAATCTTCTTTAGTTGGAACAGCACCGGCTAAAGCATTTATTCTATCTTTTGCTTCATTAAGATTAGGATCCATAGTTAATGCTTTTCTGTAAGTTTGCTGAGCAAGCAAATAAACCAGTTTTCTGTCGAAATCTGTACAGTTGTTTGCTGATTGCTCATACAGAAATCCTTCATAAAAGATAGGCAAAGCCCAGCCATTTCCAAGTTCACTGGCTTTTAAGAATTGTGTTCTTGCCTGAGAATATTTTCCTGCATCCATTAAAGCTTTACCAAAATAAAAGTAGTGATCTTTATTCTCCGGCTCAAGTTTAATCAGCTTTGCAAAAACTTCTTCAGATTTTTTAGTATTATCTAACTTAGTATAAGCATTACCAAGCTGGGTTAAGTATCCGACATTTTCTGGTTCTTTACTTAACAAAAATTCTAGCGGAGCAATAGCTTCATTCCATTCACTTGCTTGGATTGCAGTTGCAGCTAATGACTTAGCTTTCTTTATATTTTCAGGATCCTTTTGCCATGCATCTTTCTGAAAAGCTAATCTTTCATCTATACTTCCGAATAAATCAGTAGCTATATTTCCCCAAAGAGGATTTTCAGGTTCTCTTTCAGCAAGTAAAGTATAAATATCAATTGCTTTTTGTTTATAATCATTTGTCCCATCATCATTGTTTATATAAAGCTGACCTAATCTGTTATAATAAAATGAAGATAACTCAGGCTGCCATTCAATTGCTTTTTCATAATCAGGAATTGTAACAGAAGCAGACAGATGCAGCCATATCTCCGAAACATAAGCTTTACGAGCTTCAAAATATCCTTTATCTTCCGGTCTGTACTTAATTGCTAAGTCATAAAAATATAAAATCGTGTCTTGTACTTCTTTAACCATTTCCGGCGAAGTAGTTGAAGAATCGTGAATTGCCCATAATGATTCTTCCATTTTATAATATATCCATTTACTGAATTTTGTTGGGTTTGCTTCAACAACTGACCAGAAATAAGGCATAGCACTTTCAAAGTCTTTGTTTTTGTGATACTCAGTACCCAAGCTGTAATCAGTAATTATTTTCATTGAGTCAGCAGTCTGCCCTAATGTAACAGCAGTACCTATAATCAATGTTAAAGCTATAGTTTGTATTAATGTTTTCACTTTATGCACCCTTGTGATTATTAGTGAACTATTTATCATATCTTAAAAACCAAAGTTCGCCAAAGCTTAAGCCCAGGTAAACCCTGATTGAGTTTTCATTCAATAAGTTGTTTTCTGTAGTCCCACGTTTTGAATATTGTACCGCAAAATCAATCGAGTTTTCTGCACCTAAAGGATAAGAAAATCCGGCAAATGCTGCAAATTGATCTATCCCAGTACCATTAAATATATATTGTGTTTGTTCCAGACTTAAACCTAACCGCCAGATTATTTGTTCCCATTCACTCATTCCTAAACTTTTCTTTGGTTTATACTCGAAACCTACACTGAATTTATTTACATCACGTAAGTTAATTTCTGATCTATCATTAAAAGCATATTCACTCATTGGCTGATACATATAATCCAAATTAAAAGTATACAATTCATTAAAAACAAAACTTATGCCGCTGTTAAATCTTTGCGGAATCTTCATTTTTGTATGCCCTGTTGAAATAGTGTCCACCAAATAGAGCGATGTTGAAGTAAAAAGAGTATCCGAATCCAGATGCCCGATTATATTGTATGAGAAGCCAAGTCTTAAATCATTTAAGAACGAAATGGAAAATGCATTTGCCAGATTTGGTGAAATTACTCCAAATGAACCACCGAATCCTGTTGACCTACGCATATTTTCGTATTTCGTATCAATAAGAGTATCATTCTGATTAAAATTAATATTAGAAATATAATCAATATTGCCAAAGTAATAATCTATTGAAGCACCTGCAGAAAAACCTAATGGTAAGTAAACAGATGATCCTATAAATAATTTTGATAAACCGCCCTTACCTTCGTATTCAACGGAATATCCCGGAATTTCATTCTGAGCTACATAATTTTCTTTAGCTTTATAGCTTACTCGGGAATACGGAACAAGACCTGTTGCAACTCCAATTCCTAAATCACGACTGACTGGAAAACCAAAAGTAAATCCTTTAAAATCAGTCTCACTGTAATAAACTGAACGATTTACATCAGAAATTAAAACTCCTTTATAACCAAAACCAAATTCTATTCGCGTTTTAGCCATAGCAGTCCATCCGGCAGGATTTGTCATTAACAAATGATCCTGATCCAAAAGTGCGGTACCTAAATCTCCGATAGAAATTAGCTTTGGTGAATAACTATAGTCGAAATCACCAATGCCATATCTGGAATAAACAGATGAGTTTTGAGCGAAAAAAACTCCCGATAGAAAAACAAAAATAATGGAGGCTGATAAAAGAGTTTTCATTATCGTTTACCTCCTTTGGAATAAATTATTTCCAAACGCGGCCTATCAGCTATATTAGAAGCATTGCTTCCTTTAATAGAAAAAATCTCTAATCCCCAAAATTCCTGAGTTGATTTAACCAGAATTCCCTGATTATCCACATTATTATTAAATGCCCGAATAATATTAGTTATATCACCTGAAAAGGTGTTTCCCTTTCTGGTTAATTTATAAGCGTAATTTTTATTTAAACTATCTTTTGTAGAATCAGCAATAAGAAAAACACTCAGCGAATTTTCAAAATCACTGCCATATTTAGATTGCAGTGTATCAATAGTTAAAGTCAATTTTGCAGAATTAATAGCAACATCTTTTGGAAGAGCATTAAAATCAAAATTAAGCTGAACTTCAGACGCAAGGCTGGATTGTATAGCAAGATTTTCTGATCCAACATCGGGCACCGAACCAATTATCGCACTAACATCCAAAGTGATATATCCAATTAAAGTATCTACATAAGCACCGGGTTTCTGAACAACAACTCTCAATATAGGAACATCAATATCACTGATATTATAAGCAGTAAAACCCAGTACTTTCTGTGTATTTTCTGTAGGAGAAAGTAATATACCATAATTGTCAGCTAATGTAGTATCAGCATAATTTTTTAGCCAGGAAGAAGCCAATTCATTACTAAGATGAAATGTATAAACTGTATCGTTTGATGTTGTTCTGTCAGAACTTAAATCAACATTATCAACAGATAAAGATGCAAAATCATCAGAAGTAAAATTTGATGAACTCCAGAATTCATTAACCTTAAATACATTATAATCAAAGCTTCCGTTTGCATTTCCAAAAGAATAATTTTTAGTTAATGTAACATAAGAATCAATAACATTTATGGTCTGGGATTTAATTTCTGAAACAATAGAATCGGGTAAAAGAAAAGCAAATTTTAATAAGATATGAGATGTTATATTTTCAGCTTTTCCTAAAAGAACATGTGATGCATTGCCCAGGACATAAACTTTTTTAAAGTCGAATGAGTTTTGCGGTAATGAATCAACCAACGAGTCAAATTTTAATACTTCAACACCATCCTGAGAAAGAAAGTCAATTCCTAAATCAGTTGGAGAATCATTACAATGGGATAATAAAAGTCCTATAATAATTAGGACAAGAAAATGAAATACTTTTTTATAAATCAATTAAGCTCCGGTGTAATCTTTAATAATATGTTTAGCCGCTTTAGAGAAATTTTCGGCTACAAAACTTGGAAAATTATTGTCATTTTGCAAGATAGAAAGACTTGTATCACCTTTTCCTGTTCTGACAAGAATAGATTTTAAACCTGCATTTTTTGCAGCAAGAATATCAACTTCGGAATCACCAATAAGATATGATTTTGATAAATCAATATTAAATTTATTTACAGCTTCATTGATCATACCTATTTCAGGCTTTCGGCATTTACAAAGTTCTTCATTGTTAAAATCGGGATGATGGGGGCAATAAAAAAAGGCATCTATTTGTACATTAAATTCTTTTAATTTCGCATTAATAACATTATTTACCTGTTCGACCTGTTCTTTGGTAATTAAACCTCTTGCAATTCCGGATTGATTGGATATCACAATCAATTTGAAATGATAAATATTTTTGAGCTCTGCTAAACTTTTACCAACACCCGGTAATAATTCAACCTTTTCAGCATCACCGATATAACCTGTATCAAAGTTGATTGTACCGTCCCGATCTAAAAAAACAGCTTTATTTACCATCAATTTAATCGGAAGTAATCATAGTCTTGTAAAGCTCGATATACTGCTTTGCAGAAACATCCCAGCTGAAATCCAACTTCATTCCATTGCGCATTATTTTCTGCCAGACTTTTTTATCAGTAAATATTTTTACTGCACGTTTTATTTCCTTTAACATTTCGGCAGAATCATATTTCTTAAAAACAAAGCCAGTACCTTCTTCTGTTTTATCATTATACTTTGTTACTGTATCAGCTAATCCACCAGTTTCACGAACAATCGGAACAGTACCATAAGCAAGGCTGTACATCTGATTTAATCCGCAAGGTTCATATTTAGAAGGCATTAAAAATATATCTGATCCTGCTTCAATTAAATGCGCAAGCTCATCATTAAATCCAACATATAATGCAAATTTATCAGAATATTTCATTGCCATTTTTTCGAAGAAAGAATGATATTTGGGATCCCCTGTTCCGAGAACTATGAACTGAATATTTAATTTCATCAAATCAGGGAAAGCTTTTTGAAGAAGATCCATACCTTTGGAATTAAACAAACGGGAAATTAAGCCAATTATAGGAACATCTTCTTTGAATTTTAATCCGAATCTATCAGCGAGTTCTTTTTTATTCTCTAATTTTGTTTCAATATTTTTTAATGAATATTTAAAAGGAATCAACTTATCTTTTTCCGGATTCCATACATTTTTATCAATTCCGTTTACAATACCGAATAATGAATCTTTTCGCTTGGATAAAACTTCTTTAAGTCCTTCACCATACTCTTCTTTTGTTCTTATTTCATTAGCATAAGTTTGACTAACGGTATTAATTACATCAGCAAACATAAGTCCGCTTTTCATAAAATTAATTTTACCATTATGCACTATACCTTTCGAAGCACTCTCTAATTCTTTAGGAAGACCGGTTTTCTGAAAAGTAGTAACGGGAAATTCTCCCTGATAAGCCAGGTTATGAATAGTAAAAAGTGTTTTAAACGTGTCAAAGCTTTCGTGGTCTTTGTAAATCGTTTTAAGGTAAGCCGGAATTAATCCACACTGCCAGTCATTCAGATGAATTACATCAGGTATCCACCCAAGCTTAATAATTAATTCCATAACAGCACGACTTAAAAGAATAAATCTTTCATCATTATCCGGATAATCTTTCCCTGTTTTTGGGTCCAAATAAAGACTATTACGGCTGCCGAAATACTCCTGGTTATCCAGAAAGTATATTTGTACTCTTACCCTGGGTCCGGGTAAAAAACAAGATTTTAAAGAGAATATAACATCTTTATCCCCTATTTTAACTTGAAGATCTTTTAATCTCACTATTTCGTGAATTTTAAATTTTCTTTCATCAACTGCACCGTATTTTGGAACAACAATTCTTACTTCGTGCCCCAATTCTGAGAGCATCTGAGGTAATGCTGAGGATACATCAGCTAATCCACCTGTTTTTACAAATGGGACAACTTCTGATGTTACAAACAATATTTTAAGTTTTTTTGCAGCCATTTTTCATTTCTTTATTTTTTTTGACTAACAAAAGTACTAAAAAAACGTAAGTTTCTCAAAGATTTACTGCATTCAATTATTAATAACATTTATTAGTTTAAGCCATCAAAATGTATTGTAACCTAAAATTTTTAATAAAAAATTGACTAAACCAGGCAGACCACTAAGACTTACATTTATTTAGAATTCAATTCTTTGTATAAAAAGATTATATTTGATTAAAATTATTGAGAAAATTTTAATGCTAAAATTAATAGTTAACTATTTTTCAGTTTTAGTTCTTTATTTTTTAATGATATCCTGCTCAGCTTCAACGGGAAGCCGTTATGAAAATGAAAATAGTCAGATAAAAAACGGCAAAAATCAGATCAATACCGAAAAAGATAAAGAACAAATAGTTGAAGATTTTGATATATCACCTTATAAAACCAAAATTGTTATTCCTGAAAAGACAACACCTAAAACAGGCTCTGATGAAATCTGGTTTAATTATAAACAGAATTCCAACGATACCAAGAATAAAACAATTGTAGGTAATGCTGATGGATACAGAGTTTTGATTTTAATTACTGACAACCTTGATGAAGCTAATCAATTACGATCAGAAATTTATTTTAATAATAAATCAGAAGAAGTATATATTGATTTTGAACCGCCTTTCTATAAAGTAAAACTTGGCGATTATGAAAATGAAAGAAGTGCAAATGATATGAGGTTTAAGTTAAATCAGCAGGGCTATAAGGATGCAAAAGTAATTAAAGATAAAATTAATAAATTTGAATAATGAGAAAGTTATTTACGAATTTTTCACAGGTTATTACTTGTGATACTAAAGGTATTAACTATAAACAAGGTAACAATCTTTCCGATATTGCTGCATTAGAAAATCACTCAATAGTTATTGAAGATGGAATTATAAAAGATGTTGTTCCGGATTCTTCTTTATATAAAATCAACCCCGATCAAAAATTAAATTTTAAAGGTAAAACAATTTTGCCTGGTTTAATTGATTGTCATACCCACACAGCTTTTGCAGGTTCGCGTGCAAATGAATTTAAGGAAAAGATAGCCGGAGTCCATTATGAAGAAATTGCAAAACGCGGTGGCGGAATTTTAACAACAGTAAATGCTGTCAGAAATTCATCTCTTACAGGTTTGATTGAACTGATTAAACCAAGGGTAAAAGAATTTATTGCACAAGGTGTTACTACACTTGAAATTAAAAGTGGTTATGGATTGGATTTTGAAAACGAGATCAAACTGCTCCACGCAATTAAAGTTCTTGATGAAATTTTTCCGATAGAAATTGTTCCGACTTTTTTAGGCGCTCATACTTTTCCTGCTGAATTTAAGCAAGATCACAAAGGATATGTGGATCTTATCTGCGAAAAGATGATTCCGCATATTGCAAAAAATAATCTTGCTGAGTTTTGCGATGGATTTTGTGAAACAACAGCATTTAATTCTGAAGAAATTGATAAAATCTTTTCTACTGCTGCTGCTTACGGATTAAAGTTAAAACTACATACTGAACAGTTTAACAATGTCGGCGGATTGGATGTTGCTCTTAATCGTAGTGCAATTAGTGTTGATCATCTGGAAGTAATTGCTGATAAAGATTTAAATAAATTCCAAAACTCAGAAACTGTTGCAGTTTTGTTACCGGGCGTTTCATTATTTCTTGATTACAGTTTTGCACCTGCAAGAAAATTAATTGAGAATAATGCAATAATAGCTTTAGCAACAGATTATAATCCGGGATCATCACACATTTTAAATTTGCATTTAATTATGAGCCTAGCTTCAATAAAGATGAAAATGAAAATGGAAGAAGTAATAAATGCTGTTACAATTAATGCTGCAAAAGCATTGAATCGAGAAAAACAAAGTGGCAGTATTGAACAAGGCAAGAATGCTGATTTTGCTGTATTTGATGTAGAAGATTATTCCGAAATTATTTACAATGTCGGAAGAAATTTAGTAACTCACACAATAAAAGATGGCGAAGCAGTTTTTCAAAAAGATTAATAAAAGAAAGATTCTGAATATATTTCAGAATCTTTCTGTTTGGATTCTGAAACAACCGACAAAGGGATTTCTTTGTAATTACTTTAAATCTTTAATTATTCTAAATAACCTCAAAAATCTTTTCTTTAAAACTCAATATTATAATCATTAACGCTCCATCTCGGTCTTAAATTTAATGTATCAGTAATAACTTTAAACTCTTCTGAATATTTAAACGGTTCAGGATATCCATACGAATAAGTTCCGCTGCTGTCTCTATCAGAATAAGCCCACAAAGTATAAATACCGGGTTCAATTCTCTCAAAATTATAAACAGATGTGTTATCCGGAACAGCAGTATAAACTACTTTTTCATCTTTAATGCTTTGCAAAACTATTCTAACATCTTTTTTATCAGTGTTTATTTTTCCTGAAAGACCTGTAAACTCAATACCGGTTATTGTTGAAAACTTCAAAGTAAAAATTGAGTCTGTTTTATTCCCTGCTGCATCATTAAATCCTACAAGATTAAGTTTTATTAAATAATCAGTATCGGGTTTAAGATCTTTATCAGGTTTTATCTTTAAGATTGCATTATCAGGAAAAGAATAACTGAATGAGAGAGAATTTTTCAGAGTATCAGAAAATTGAATAAACTGTTTAACATCATTATTTGTAATTGCATCATCAAAGTAAATTAATATTTCAGGATTCTTAAAATCAGTTATGCCCCTTTTGGAAGGTAATGTATTAATGATTTTAGGAGCAGTCGTATCAGGTTTTTCAGAAACCGTTATCTCATTAAATTCATTTTCAAAACTGTTTCCCGATTTATCGGATAAAACATTTGCTTTGAGATAATATGTATTGTCCTTTATTAGCTGTTGATAAAATGAAAGCACAAATTCCGTTTTTTTTGATTTACTTAAAAATGAAAAGTCAATCGGATAGATTTCATTTGTAGTGGAATCAATAATAGAATAATTTTCAGGAGTGTATGTGGCAGAATCACATTCTTCGCTTAATGTAACCACAATATGATTTTTATCTGTCATAACAATGTTATGAATTCTGGGTTTTATCGTATCAATCTTAGTAAGAAAGAAATCTAAACCGATAAAAGATGAATCACTATTTAACAATGGAATATCCATAAACGGCATACCAATTAAATCCTGATCAGCCTGATAAATAAGATCGCGGAACTGATCTTTAACTGCAAACACTCTGTATGTTGCTTCAGCTAAGCCTTTAAGCTGATAATCGCCTTTTGAGCCAACCTGCGAAATATAATCAGGTTTACGACTAAGATATTTTGTTGTATCATCTTTGAATCTGTAAGCATAAATCAAAGCGCCGCCGGCATCTTTTCCATAAACTTTTCCGCCAATTGTTCTTTTATCAATCCTACTACTTTTAGAAAAAGTAATTGAAAAAGAATTAGCCATTCTGTTTTTATTGTTAACATCTACCACATCTGTTCCAACTGTAACAACATAAGTAACGCTGTCTTTTAATCCATCCGGAAAATATACTTCAACTGATTTTCCACTCCAGCTTATTTCCAGTTCTTTATCTAAAGCCGGAGAAATAAACAAAGCTTCTTTAAATGATCTTTTGTCCACATATTCAGAAAATTCAAACTCTACATAATCATCATCAAAATTAATTGTTTCATTTTCAGGATAAGTAAAAATTATTTCAGGCGGAATCAAATCAACCTCTCCCCCGCCCGGAGGAAGCTGATTAGCACAACCGGCTATAAATAGAATTGTCAATGAAAATGTTAGAATCAACAAGTAAAGTTTAACAAGAGTCATTGAATATTTAGGTCTAAAAAAATTATAATCTTGAATAAAGAACTTGATTGTTTTATGGAAAGACAAATTGTAAAACTTTTTGAACAAATAAAAAGTATTTTTTTCTTTTAGTTTAAATAGATATACATCATATTCCGAGAATTTTTTGTCACACTGAGCCTGTCGAAGTGTGACCCGATCAGCGCACTTGCAGTCTTCCTTTATTTCGGGATTAACTACTGATTTAACTAAATCTTTTTTATTGTTTTTTTCTTTTGTTCGTTTAACCATTTTCTATACTGTGCAACATTTTTAAGATGCTCTGAATGAGTTTTTGCAAAATTATGTGAACCATTACCATTTGCAACAAAATACAAATAATCGTTTTTCTCTGGATAAAGTGCTGCCATTATTGCATTCGCACCCGGATTATTTATCGGACCAGGAGGTAAACCCGAATATTTATAAGTGTTATACGGAGATTGAATTTCCAAATCCTTATATGTTAATCTACGCCAACCGCTAGGCAGTAAATATTGAATTGTCGGATCAGCTTGTAATCGCATTCCAATTCTTAACCTGTTATGATAAACACCTGATATTCTCGGCATTTCATCAACCTGATTTGTTTCACCTTTTATTATTGATGCAAGAGTTAAAACCTGATGAACAGAAAATCCAATTTCAGCAGCTCTTTCTTTAAGCGAATCAACAAAAAAATCTGTAAATCCTTTGTAAAATATTTTTATTGCTTCTTCGGGCGAACTTCTTTCATATACCTGATAAGTTTTTGAAAAAAGATATCCTTCAAGACTGTTAACATCAAGTCCTAACGATTTTATAAAATCTTTATCATAAGCAAGATTAACAAAAGATGCTGAATCAATATTAACATCTCTTTTAACTTTAGCTCCGAGCCATTTAAGTGTTTGCCCATTATTTATTCTGATAGAGCGTAAATAATCAGCTGGACCATTGACAAACAAATCAAGTAAATCTAAATAACTTAAGTCATTTGGAATTTTAAAACGAGCTGCTTTTATACTTTTTTCGGCTCCATAGATGAATGCAGCAAGTTTAAAATTAAATTTTCCCGGAATTATTCCTTCTTCATAAAGTCTTTCAGTTACACTTGCAAATGTTTCGCCTTCTTTTATCTCAAAAGTAAAAGGAGCTGGTTTATCAAAATGATTTGGTGTAAAGAAAGTCAAATAACCGGCGAGGATTATTCCCAAAAAAACAGCAATAATTATTGCCAACTGAAGTTTACTGAATATGTTAAATAATTTTACAGCCAATTATTTAGTAATATATAAGAGTGTTTAAAATTATGGTTTGCAATATAAAGGAGTTAAGTGAAAGTTTTAATCCTAAGATTTGGTTGATAAAGTCTGATTAATAATTCTAATGGTTCTGTTTCAATAAATATTAAACTTTGCTCAAATGCCTTTTTGCTTATTGAGAGAATGAATACAAATACTATTTTTTAAATTTTTCATTGATTCTTGAGTCTAATTCTGACTTAAATCTCTCATACCAATTACTTCCATTTCTTTTTTCTAAAAACTTTATAACTTCTTGATTATATTCATCAACATTCAAAATCATAATACTTTCACTTGGATAATTATATTTGAAGCCGAATTTTTTTGCAAGATTTTCTTTTATCACCTGTGTAGAATCATAAATGTTCTCATATATTTGAATAATACCGCTTGACAGATCCTTTTTTGCATCATTCTTATCTCTAATAAATACATATTCTGTAACAATAAATTCTTCTTTAACCATTCTTACAAGAATATTATTCAAAGAATTACTTTTTATTTCAAAACTGGTTGATTTATACCCCATATAAGAAACTTTGATATTTCCAATAAAGCCTGTAGGAATAAAAGTTAATCCATTGATGTTTGTTGGAGCAATTTCAATATCAGAGTTAGTAAAATTAATATTCGCGCCGATTAATGGTTCAGCAGTATCATGATCGATTACTTTTAATATTATTCTGTCACTTTGAATTTTTATTCCAGTTAATTCTTCAGAGTTAAAAGTAACCAATTGCTTTTGAGAACAACTCAGGAATAAAAAAATCAGGATAAAAAATATTATATCTCTAATCATTTTCACATTTGATTACGGATATTTTTTTACAGCATTCAAAACTAAGTTTTTTCTAAAAAATAATAAGCAAAAAGTATTATAAATTCTTGATCAAATATAATTTAATTAAAACAAAAGTAACATTTAATAAAAATCTTAAAAAAGCTTGAACCCAAATTCATTTAACCAAAATTGCCAATCCGTTTTTGCCGAAGCAGTCGTCGTTAAAAATTTATCACTTTAATAAAAAAGATTATAAATGTTATACGAGAAACTTATATTGATAAGTTCAGCCTTATATTCTAATTCATATAATAAAGATATTTCCACTAACATTTTATTGTTGAATAAGTTAAATCCATTTAAACTTCTTATTCCTATTGAATTTGTATTAAAAAATATTGGTTTGTTGCTTAAAGAATTCTCGATAAATGTTAGTCTATCACTTCTATATATAATTCCAATTGTATTAGTAAAACCCACTGTCACTTTATTTCTTTTTTGAAATATTAATTCGTAATTCTTCAATAGTGTGGCTTCGGCGGTAATAAAATAATCATCAATAATCTCGCAGGTTAAATCAATACCAGCATTAAAAATAAGATTTGGATGTAAGCCCAAATAAAAATCATTATTAGCTTTGTATAAAATACCGTAACTGGAAAAATTGTATTGCCACAACTTATTTAATTCGTTTGAATATAAATCATAATTGTTTTTTGACAGATATCTTTCAGGAATCTTTGGATTAACTGATAAATAAGATAATGCAACCCGTGGAAAGAAAATTAGTTGAGAACTATTAGTAGGATATAAATCTTCCTCAAATATTATTGATTCAGAAATTGGCGGATAAAGTGAACAACTTTGAAAAACTATACAGGATATAAAAAGCAAAAATAAAAAATATAATCTTATATATTTTAGCATTTAACGCCTTAAGTTTATCGTGTTGCATATTATAACCGCTACTAATTACAATGCTATGCAAACCAAATGAATAAAGATAATTTAATTAAGTCAGAAAGAACATTTTATAAAATTTAAACTACAAAAATTAAAGCTGAACGATTTGCACCCAAA
Source organism: Bacteroidota bacterium (assembly GCA_022708025.1). Classification (GTDB taxonomy): domain Bacteria; phylum Bacteroidota; class Ignavibacteria; order Ignavibacteriales; family Ignavibacteriaceae; genus IGN3. The sequence goes on from JAKIZM010000016.1 coordinate 31,931, forward strand.
TTTAAATATTTATACAGTAAAAGCCGTTGTATATCAAAAAATTTTCAACCTAAATTTCTAAAAAATGATTTTCACTCAAAGCTGGAAAAGGTTTGCTTGCAAGAGTATCTCTTATTCCATTTTCATAAAGGGATTTTCCTCTGAAAGCAATCATTGCAGCATTATCCCCGCAGAATTGAATATCAGGAATAACTAAATTTTTATTATATTTTTCTGAAATTTTTATCATCTCAGATTTTAAGTGCTCATTGGCTGCCACTCCGCCAACAACTGAGATTGAATTTACATCATATTTTTTCAATGCACGCTTAACATTTCTTGTTAAAGCATTAACAGCAGCAGATTGAAAGCAGGAAGCAATATCGTTTTTATATTCTTCAGTTAATTTATCAATTCCACCCTGTGATTGCACATAACGTAGGACAGCAGTTTTTAATCCGCTGAAAGAAAAATTTAATTTATGCTTTAACTCTGCAATAGGAAAATTTATTTTATTTGCATCACCAAATTTTGATGCTTCCTGAATTTTTGGTCCGCCCGGATAACCAAAACCAAGCAGCTTTGCAACTTTGTCAAATGATTCTCCAACTGCATCATCTACAGTATTACCGAGTTTATAAATTTCAGTAAAATTTTTTACAAGAAGCAAAAGTGTATGTCCGCCTGAAACAACAAGACACAGGAAAGGAAATTCAGGTTTCTGCTTCATTAAAAAACCTGAAAAAATATGACCTTCAATATGATTTACACTAATAAACGGTTTGTTTAAACCAAGCGCAAGACCTTTAGCATAAGTTAATCCTACTAACAATGCACCGATTAAACCAGGTCCTGCTGTTGCAGCAATAAGATCAATATCTTTTAATTCAATACCGGATTTTTTTAGTGCATCTTTAACAAGCGGATTAACAATCTGAAGGTGAGCACGGCTTGAAAGTTCAGGAACAACTCCGCCATAATTTTTATGAAAATCCTGTGATGAAATCAGATTAGTAGTGAGAATATTATTCTTTAATACAGCAACTGAAGTTTCATCACACGAGCTTTCTATTCCAAGAACAATCATCTTTTACCGAAAGTTAAAAAGCTTTTAACTATATGTCCGGCAACCGATGGATTTTCTTTTAATCGTCTGACCGAATAAGCATACCAATCTTTTCCAAACGGCACATAGATCCTGATCTTATAACCATCTGAATTTATTTTGTCACGTAAATCTTCTCTGACACCAAGCAGCATCTGGAATTCAAATTTATCTTTAGAAATATTTTTCTCTTTTATTCTTTTATAAGCTTCATCAATAAGATATTTATCGTGTGTGGCGATACCAACATAATTTCCATCTTTGAACATTGCATCAAGAAGTTTTAAATAATTATTTCTTACCTCTTGTTTGTCTTTATAAGCTATGGATGCAGATTCAACATAAATACCTTTGCAAAGCCTGTAATTTGTCCCGATTTTATTTAAAGTAATCACATCATCATAAGAGCGGCGCATATAAGCCTGAATAACTATTCCAACATTTTTATAATCCTGATAAATACGCTTGTAAACATTTATCGTCTTATCAGTAAACGGGGAATCTTCCATATCAATTCGTACGAAGTTATTATACTCTGCTGCTTTTTTTACAATTCCAAGTATCTGCTGATAAGCAAATTCCTCATCTATTGCCAAACCCATTTGTGTTGGTTTTATTGAAAGATTGGCTTTTAACTTATTTTGTTCGATAGCTTCTATAACTTCAATCGCTTCATTTTTACAACGGATTGATTCATCTTTACTAGCAACAGATTCTCCCAGAACATCCATTGTTGCATAGATACCTTTTGAATTTAATTTTTTCACATAATCAACAGCTGATTGAAGAGTAACGCCAGCTATATATTTTTTAGAAAAGAATCCTACAACCGGCTTTGGCATCAGTTGTACGATTTTTACGATAAGATGATTGATAGCTTCCACAAAATACTCCTGAATTTTTGCTCTACAAATTTAGTGTATTTTGCAGATGTAATAAAAATACTGTTTTCTGTTTTTGATAAAAGTTTTTTAGCAAAGGATAGGGATAACTTCCGGTTAACCGTAGCTTATTTTATCAGTATTTTTAGTTGGATTGGATGGGTGAAAGATTAACTACTTAATTCCTAATGTTATTAATAACAGATTAAATTTTGATTGTAAATCTTCAATACTTCCATCGTTGGTAAAAATAAAATCAGCACGCTTTCTTTTTTCATCTTCCGGAATCTGATTTGATTCGCGCTTAATAAAATCTTCTTCTGATATACCTGAATTAAGTTTTCTTTGTAAGCGATTATTCCGATCAGAAGTTATCAGCACAACATAATCAAACATTTTTTCCATATCAGCTTCGTATATCAGAGCGGCTTCTACAAAAACCACTTTCTTATCTTTTTCAAGATTTTTAATTGTGTCATTAACTGATTTTATAACTCTCGGATGAAGTATAGATTCAATCTTATTCAACTTAACGGGATCTGAAAAAACTTCTTTCGCAAGATATTTTACATCAGGTTTATTGTTTTTAAAAGATTGTACACCAAATTCTTTAATTATTTTTTTCCGGACCTCTGGATCATTACTTAATATTTCTTTTGATATATCATCAGCCTTTAGAACTACAAATCCGTGCTTTTCTGCAAACGACGAAAAGACGCTCTTTCCTGATCCGATATTTCCGGTTATCGCTATCTTCATTTTATTTAATTAAAAAAAATAATCAGACTTAATCAGTTTAATTTACTTTGCGTATCCGATCTTTCTTACTTCACGGATAACAACTACTTTGATCTGTCCCGGATAATCCATTTCCTCTTCAATTTTCTGAGCTATCTCTCTTGCAAGTCTATCGGCAACAATATCATCAACCTTATCATTTTCAACCATAACTCTGATTTCTCTTCCAGCCTGTATAGCATAAGTTTTTGCAACACCTTCAAACGATTTAGCCATTTGTTCAAGATTTTCCAATCTCTTAACATAGCTTTCTAATGGCTCTCTTCGTGCACCGGGTCTTGCGCCGCTAATTGCATCAGCAGCCTGAACCAAAGCAGCAATCGGATGTTCCATTTCTATATCTTCGTGATGCGATCCAACAGCATTTACAACAATGGGATGTTCTTTATATTTTTTAGTAAGATCATAACCGAGCAATGCGTGAGGACCTTCAACACTTTTATCTACTGTTTTACCAACATCGTGCAATAATCCGGCTCTTTTAGCCAAAACAGGATCAAGTCCTAATTCCGCAGCCATTATTCCGGTAAGATATCCTACTTCAATACTATGTTGCAGAAGGTTCTGCCCGTAGCTTGAACGGTATTTCATCTTTCCCACATATTTAATAAGGTCATTATGCATATTATGAAGACCAAGCTGCAAAATAGTATTTTCACCTTCGCGCTGAATTTCTTCTTCAAGTTCCTGAGTAACTTTTTCAACAACTTCTTCAATTCTTGCAGGATGTATTCTACCATCAGCAATTAATCTTTCAAGCGATAATCTTGCAATCTCTCGCCTGAATTGATCAAATGAAGATAGGATAACAGCTTCCGGTGTATCATCAACAATTACATCAACACCTGTTGCCGATTCGAAAGCGCGAATGTTTCTTCCCTCTTTACCGATTATTCTTCCTTTCATTTCATCATTCTGAATTTGAACAACTGATACTGTTGTTTCAATAGAATAATCGGCTGCAGTTCTTTGAATCGCCTGAACAATTATTTTCTGAGCTTCTTTTTTAGCATCAGCTTTTGCGCGGTCGTGTATTTCTTTTACGGTTTGTGAAGCATCAATTTTAGCCTGATTGGTCATATTCTCAATCAGCATTTTCTTTGCTTCCTCAGAGGTTAAACCTGAAATTTTTTCAAGTTTGTCATTTTGTTCTACTTCAAGTTTTTTAATTTCAACATTTCTTTCATCAAGATTTACCTTAAGATCCTGAAGCTGTTTTTCAAGCTTCCTTAAATCTTTTTCTTTCTGAAGTACTAAATCAAACTTTTTCTCGCTGTTTTCTTCACGTTGCTGAACTTGTTTTTCCAGATTCTGAAGCTTCTGCTTTTTCTGATTTGCTTCATTATCAAATTCAACTTTTTTCTTGTACCATTCATCTTTAACTTCAAGAAGCTTTTCCCGTTTAAGATTAGCAGCTTCTTTTTTGGCATCCTGTATTATTTGTTCAGCTTTTTCTTCGGCAGCAGTAATACTTTTTTTACCAACTTTAGTATTAAACATCCAACCCAAGTAAAAGAAAAGAACAATAAGCACAACTACCATTGGTATAATAATAATCAGATCCATATTAACATTCTCCGCCTTTATAATTTATTAAATACCGACACTGCCGCCGCTAATAGGAAAAACCCTATAAGCACGGTGGGAAAGCGCTCGAAAGCTTTTTACTTCCACTGCTCCGAAACGAGTTCAGAATTTCCGATAAATCAGAATGAGGCCTGTAATACGCTCCGAAGTTCGCAATCCCTGTTTAGTTTAACTGTTAGTTTTTCATTAAAAAAACGGCAGTGCGGTAAACTTAAGACGGGTCAGACATTTCAGGTTCTTTAAGAAGAAGCTTAATTCGTTTAATTTTATCAGTGGCTTGAATTAAAAATTCACGGTTTTTATTCTTCTCGATAAACAAATCATAGGCAATATTTAAACAAGCAATTATTGCAATAGTCTGTGCCGGCTGATCTGGTAATTCATCCTTGGTTTCTTCCATTACTTTATTAACATAAATAGCCAGCTCTTTTGCAATTTCTTCATTCTCAACCAAAAGAGAATACTCTTTATCAAATATTTTTATTTTTAGCTTCTTTTTTTCTGTCATTGAACTATCTTCACCATCAAACAAACAATTAATTTATAAGAACTTATACCTGCCTGGAACCAGACAGATGAAAATCAATTTTCGAAATAATATCCTGTAATTTTAATTTTAAGTTTTCTTTCTCCTTGCTATTTAAAGAATTAAATATATTTCCTTCTTCGTCCTGTTTTATTAAAACGATCTCCTGCTCCATTTCTGTAATCTTTTTCTGCAGAAAAGTATTTTCCTGACGAAGTTTTGCAATTTGTATTTCAAGTTCGGTTTTGCGTATTTCAGTATCTTTTAATTTGTTGCCTATTGTAGCAATCTCTGCTTCTATTGCAGAAAGATCCTGAATTATTGAATCGTATTTAGCCAGATCTACCAACTATTTACCTCTTAATTGAGCATTAAATTCTTTTGTAACTAACGTAATTAAGTTATTAAAATCTTTTTCAACTTCTTCTTCTGTTAGTGTTCTGTTATAGTCATAATACTCAAGTGTAAAAGCTATACTCTTCTTACCCTGCCCTAATAATTCACTTTCAAACAAATCAAAAACTGTAACTTCTTTAAGAAGTTGAGAGCTTTTCTTTTTAATAAATTCTTTTATATCAAGATATTTTACTGATTCATCAAAGATAAATGCAAAATCACGAATCACTTTAGGATACTTTAATGGCTCTGTAAATCTTCTTTTCTGAACATTCAAACTCTTAAGTTCTGTTAAATTGAACTCAAAACAGTAAACATCCTGATTAATATCAAATTGTTTAAGAACTTCTTTTTTTATCTTTCCGCCTGAATCAAATTCAACTTTATTATAGTTTTTTGAAAAATAATAAGCGAAAATTTCATTTGCAGTGGAATAATAGGAATCAATTAAAACATTGTCAAGTGATAACTTAAGTAAAAATGAATCAACTATACCTTTAAGATTATAAATATCTGACTCTTTTTCTGAGATATTCCAGCCTTTCAGATGCTCTTTTCCGCTTATCAGGAATATAAGATTCTGATTTTCTGTAAAATCATCAAAAGATTTTATTTCACTTTCAGTCTTTTTATTAAAGACATTTCCAATCTCAAAAAGCTTAATTTCTTTAACACCTTGTCTAAGATTTCTCGAAACAGTCAACAAAGCACCTGAAATTAATGTTGTTCTAAGATATTCCATATCAGCACTTAGCGGATTTGAAATCCTAATAGGATTGCCAAAGAATTTTACATCCTCTTCTGATTGTAACGGATTATTTATCATTTCAAAAAATCCTAATCCGGTAGCAAGTTGTCTTATCTTTTCATCAATTTCTGTTTCATCATGTTTCTGTTCCAGCGTGATATTTATTCTTGAAACTGTTGGAATATTATCATAACCATTAATTCGTGCTATCTCTTCAATTAAATCTATTTCGCGTTCAATATCCGGACGGAAAGTTGGAACCGAAACAAGTAAGTTATCATCATCCAAAACTTTAATTGCCAGCCCAAGGCGTGATAATATTTTTTTTATTTTATCAGGTAAAATTTCATAGCCAAGAATTTTATTTGTTCGGGAAAATCTTAATTTAATTTCTTTAGGAGTGATAACTTTGGGATAAACATCAATCAGTCCATTAACAATTTTTCCGTCAGCTAATTGTTCAACTAATTTTGCACATCTTTCAGCAGCAAATTTTGTAATATTAGGATCGGCGCCTCTTTCAAACCGATATGAAGCATCAGTGCTTAAACCAAGAACTTTTGAGGTCCTTCTCACACTTGAAGGATTAAAGTAGGCGCTTTCAATCAATATGTTTTTTGTCGATTCGGTTATTTCGGAATTCTCTCCGCCCATTACTCCGGCAATGGCAACTTCTCTTTTCCCATCGCAAATCATTAAAGTGTTCTTCGGAAGTTTTCTTTCCTTCGAATCAAGTGTAGTAAAGGTTGTTTCTTCTTTAGTGCTTTTTATAATAATTTTTTTATCTGAGAGCTTGTCAAGATCAAAAGCGTGTAAAGGTTGTCCTGTTTCGTATAAGACAAAATTTGTAATATCAACAATGTTATTCCTAGGTCTTAATCCTATCTTTTCTAATCTATCTTTCAACCATTTTGGAGATTCTTTTACTTTTACATCTTTAACAATTTTTGCGATGTATCGCGGACAATTAACTTCATCTTCAATAATAACTGTTGCTTCTTTATTTACATCTTCACCTTTGTCAGAATAAACTAATTCCGGCATCTTCAAATCCCGATCAAATAAAGCAGCTAAATCGCGTGCAACACCAATATATGAAAGTGCATCAGGTCGATTTGGTGTTATTGCGATATCAAGAATTACATCGTTAAGATTTAATGCTTCAGTTATCGGTTTACCTGTTTCAAGTTTTTCATCAAGAATTATTATACCGGTATGATCATCGCTTAATAAAAGTTCATCTTCTGCACAGATCATCCCGTTTGATTCGACTCCACGAATCTTTGCTTTTTTGATTTTAAAATTTCCATTCGGAATCTCAGTGCCAATCGGTGCAAAGACAACTTTTTGTCCGGCTTTTACATTTGGTGCACCGCATATTACCTGTAAATCTTCTTTACCATCAAATACTTTACAGATAGTAAGTTTATCCGCATTGGGATGTTTCTCAGTTTCTTTTACAAATCCAACAATAAAATCTTTGTAAAGATTTGATTGATCTATAACATCTTCAACTTCAAGACCGGACATTGTCAGCCTGGAAACAATTTCATCTGTTGTAATGCCATCCAGATTAACTAATTCTTTTATCCAGCTAAGTAAAACTTTCATTTCTTATTCCGCATTAAAACTGTTTTAAGAATCTGATATCATTATCAAAAAAGATTCTGATATCAGTTATACCATATTTTAACAATGCAATCCTTTCTATACCCATTCCGAATGCATAGCCGGTATATTTTTCAGAATCATAATTAACAAATTTGAAAACATTCGGATCAACCATTCCGCAACCGAGTATTTCGAGCCAGCCGGAGTTTTTACATATTTTACAACCACTGCCTTTACATAAATAACAAGTAATATCCATCTCAGCACTTGGCTCTGTAAACGGAAAGAAACTTGGACGAAATCTGTATTTAAGATCAGAGCCATAAAATTGTTTTGCAAATGAAACTAATGTCCCTTTAAGTTCAGCAAATGTAACATCAGTATCCACATAAATTCCCTCAACCTGGTGAAACATACAATAGCTTCTTGCACTAACAGCTTCATTACGATATACTTTTCCGGGCATAATTGCACGTACTGGCGGAGTATGTTTTTCCATAATTCTTACTTGAACAGGAGAGGTATGTGTACGAAGCAAAAAATCTTTACTTATAAAAAAAGTATCCTGCATATCACGCGCAGGATGGTCAGCGGGAAAATTTAACGCCTCAAAGTTATAATAATCAGATTCCAGTTCGGGTCCGTTTACAACTGAAAATCCCATTCCTTTAAAAATGGATTTTATTTCATCAAGAGTTTGAGTTAAGATATGCTTACTACCGATAATATATTGGGAACCGGGCAAAGTTAAATCTATATTTTTTTCTTTACCTGACTGACGTGATGAAATTCTTTCTTTTATTTCTTCAAAGTGTGCAGAAACTTCGGCTCTAAGCTGATTTAATTTTTTACCAAGTATTGGTTTTTCTTCTTTTGCAGTTTCTTTAAGCTGTTCGAAAAGTTGTGATACTAATCCATTTCTACTGAAGTATTTTATTTTTATATCTTCAATATCTTTTAATGAATTAACAGATTTAATATCTTTTAAAAAACTATCTTTTATTTCAGTAATGTTTTTTTCAAGCATAATATTTCTTTAAACAGAAAATACCCCCGACGGATAGAATAATTTCAATAAATCCGAAGAGGGTATAAAATTAATTATTAGAAAACTTAACAACTTCAGCAAAGGCAGAAGGATTTTCAACTGCAAGACTTGCAAGAACTTTTCTGTTAATATCTACACCTTTTTTATTTAATGCATCTATCAATCTTGAATAAGTTGTACCATTTGATCTTGCAGCAGCATTTATTCTGGTAATCCATAAAGATCTGAATACTCTCTTTTTCAGTCTTCTGTCTCTGTATGCGTGAGTTAAGCCTTTTTCAATTGCATTTTTAGCTGATGTTAAAACATTTCCCTGATTTCCCCAATAGCCTTTGGAAAGTTTTAACAGCTTTTTTCTTCTTCTGTGTGAAGCAACTTTGTTTCTTGATCTTGGCATTTTATCATTACTCCTTTATTGAACCATTATCTTTACGCGTTTTTGTTCTGCATCGCTTACTAATGTTCCTTTTCTTAAACTTCTTTTTCTCTTTGTTGATTTGGAAGTTAGAATGTGGCTTTTATAAGCTTTCTTTCTTTTAAATTTTCCTGATGCTGTTCTCTTAAATGTTTTAGATGCACCACGATTGCTTTTCATTTTTGGCATATATAATTATCCCTGCTTAATTGTTTTCTTACCTTTTTTAGATTGAGGAACCAATATGGTAGCCATATTTCGTCCTTCAAGTTTTATGGGAGACTCAACTTTAGATATGTCTTCCAGTTTTTCAATAAATCTTTTTAATAATTCCTCGCCTTGTTCAGTATAAGCCATCTCACGTCCTTTAAACATAACACTGACTTTAACCTTATTACCATCTTCCAGAAAATTTTGTGCATGTTTTACTTTAAAATCAAAATCATGAACATCAGTATTTGGGTGTAATCTTATCTCTTTTAAAACCGAAACAACCTGATTTTTCTTTTGAATTTTTTCCCGTTTTTGCTGTTCATATTTGTATTTACCATAATCAATTATTTTACAAACGGGTGGAACAGCTTGTGGCGCAATTTCTACCAGATCCTGTCCTCTTTCTTCTGCAAATCTCAGGGCATCTCTTACGGTATAAACTCCCAGTTGTGTTCCATCAATATCAATTACCCTGATTTTTGGTGCTTTTATTTCTTCGTTTACCCGGACTGATTGTTTCTGTGTGATATAAACCTCTTAACTAGTTAAAAAAATATAATTACACTTTGTTTTTAATTTCGGCTGCAATTTTATCAATAAATTCTGATAAAGACAAAGAACCTTTATCACCTTCTTTATGCTTTCTGACTGATACAGTTCCCGACTCTTTTTCCTTTTCACCAACTATAAGCATGTAAGAAACCTTTTGAGTTTCCCAGTCACGTATTTTATAACCGATCTTTTCGTTTCTGTCATCAAGTTCATATCTTATATCAGCTTTCTTTAATGCATCAGCTACCTTATTTCCATAATCAAGGAAATTTTTAGAAACAGGAATAACAACCACCTGTGTTGGAGCCAGCCACAATGGAAATTCTCCTGCAAAATGTTCAATCAGAACACCAATAAATCTTTCAAGTGAACCAAAGGGAGCACGATGAATAACAACCGGTCTGTGTTTCTGACCATCACTTCCCACATATTCAAGATCAAATCTTTCAGGCATAACGTAATCGATCTGAACCGTTCCTAATTGCCATTTTCTGCCTAAAGCATCTTTAACCATAAAATCAATCTTAGGACCATAAAAAGCTGCTTCTCCTTCTTCAATTGTGTAAACTAATTTCATCTCATCTGCAGCTTCTTTAATTTCAGCCTGTGCTCTTTCCCAAAGTGCTATATCACCACCATACTTTTCAGCATTATCATCTCTGAAGGATAACTGAGTGGTAAAATCAGCAAAGCCCATAACTTTAAATACATATTGAATTAATTCGATTACATTAAATAATTCTTCTTTAAGCTGATCCTGTCTTACGAACATATGGGAATCATCAACTGCGAAACATCTTACTCTTGTCAATCCGTTTAATTCACCTGATTGCTCATAACGATAGACTGTTCCAAATTCTGCATAGCGAATAGGCAAATCTCTATAACTTCTTGGCTTTGAAGCATATATCTGAAAATGATGAGGACAATTCATTGGTTTTAACAGATATTCTTCATCCCTATCACCAAACTTCATTGGAGGAAACTGACTATCGCTGTAGTAAGGATAATGTCCGCTGGTTTTATATAAATTTATATTACCAATATGCGGAGTAATAACCGGCAAATAACCACGTTTGGTTTGTTCTTCTCTTAAAAACCTTTCCAAAGTCTCTCTTAATATTGTTCCTTTCGGCAGCCAGATTGGTAAACCAGCACCAACACTGGGCGAAAAGAAAAACAATTCCAATGCTTTACCAAGTTTTCTGTGATCCCTCTTTTTAGCTTCTTCAAGCATTTGAAGATAATCATCCAGCATCTTCTTCTTCGGAAAAGTAATTCCATAGATTCTTTGCAACTGTTTATTCTTTTCATCTCCCCGCCAGTAAGAGCCTGATATATTAAGAAGCTTAACATATTTTATTTTACCCGGATTTGGAAGATGTGGACCTCTGCATAAATCAGTGAATGAGCCTTCTTTATAAATACTGATTGTCTCTTTACTTTCATCCATCTCGGATATGAGTTCAACTTTGTATTGGTCGCCTTTCTTTTTAAAATAATCAATTGCTTCTTGCTTGGATAGCTCCTCTCTTTCAAACCTGGAATCAGTTTTTGAAAGTTCAATCATCTTATCTTCTATTAGTTTAAGATGATCTTCTGATAATTGAGTATTGATATCAATATCATAATAGAAACCCGCATCTATTGCAGGACCAACTCCAAATTTTGCTTCCGGAAATAAATCCTGGATAGCGTGAGCCATTAGATGAGAAGATGAATGCCAGTATACTTCTTTTCCTTCTTTGTCATCAAAAGTTAAAAACTTAACATTTCCATCTGTAGTTATTGATCTGTTTAAGTCAATAACTGCATCATTAAATTTAACAGCTAAAACATCATCAGCCAATCTTTGTGAAATTGACTGAGCAATCTGATAGCCGGTAATTCCGCTATCAAACTCTTTAACTGCTCCATCCGGAAATGTAATTTTAATTTTTTGCATATATCTCCTAACAAAAAATCGGAGTTAACTCCGATAACTGCCTGTTCAATTCTATTGTGGGCTCTAAAGGAGTCGAACCTTTGACCTTCTGCACGTCAAGCAGACGCTCTAACCAACTGAGCTAAGAGCCCATCACTTAATTTCATAAATTACTTCGTAATCTTTGACCTCCCCGAAAAGTCGGGGCGCTCTAACCAACTGAGCTAAGAGCCCATTATTTAATTTTATAAATTACTTCGTAATCTTTGACCTACCCGAAAAGTCGGGGCGTTCTAACCAACTGAGCTAAGAGCACTTTTTTATTAGATACTTTGTAATCCTGTAATCTTCTGCTTTCCCAATAAATCGGAAGTTGATTAACTGAGCCAAGAATAAGACTTAATCACTTAATAATTAAAAATGTACAATTAAACTAATAACTGTACATTTTTAATTGAATTTCTATTTGGTACCGAGGGCCGGACTCGAACCGGCACGGGAACAAGTTCCCACAGGATTTTAAGTCCTGTGCGTCTACCAATTCCGCCACCCCGGCAACAAATGAAATAATATTTCAAAAATTAGCGTGTAAAAATAGATAATTTGATTGTACTGTGCAAGAAAGTTTAAGAAGTTTTTATTTAATCACTTATGCCAATAATGAAAAGTATAACTCTAAATGAACTGCTTTATTTCTCATAAACAGGAATAGCAATTACTTTTTTTCTTTTAATAAGAAATGATTAACAATTATCAAATTCAACTAATTAGATTATATTCAATTTAATCTATTTGACTGACATTGGCATCAACTTTGCGAAAATGTCGCGATTTAATTATTTACTAATCATCATTTAATCATAGAATAACTAAAATGAATATATCACACATCGAACATATCGGTATAGCAGTTAAAAACATTGAAGAAGCAAAAAAATATTATGAAGATGTACTTGGATTAAAATGTTATGCCGTAGAAGAAGTTCCTGATCAAAAAGTTAAAACTGCATTCTTTATGGTTGGTCAAACAAAAATTGAATTGCTGGAATCAACTTCACCGGATGGACCAATCGGAAAGTTTATTGAAAAGAAAGGTGAAGGAATCCATCACCTTGCTTTTGCAGTAAAAGGATTACAAGAATCACTTGATGAAGTTAAAGCTAAAAATATAGTTTTAATTGATGAGAAAGGCAGAAAAGGTGCAGAAGGTTTAAACATCGCTTTTCTCCATCCTAAATTTACATTCGGTGTATTAACCGAACTTTGTGAAAAACCATAATTAAACTGACTAATAATTCAACTTACCAGGATTTGAAAAGCTGAAATTATTTTAGAGTAACTAAAAAGAATTACAGGGAACAAAAGGTATGGAAAATAAAATAAAAGAGTTGATGGCGCTTCGTCAGCAAGCTAAACTTGGCGGCGGCGAAAAGCGTATTGCATCACAACATAAAAAAGGCAAACTGACAGCTCGGGAAAGACTTGAATTGCTGCTGGATGAAGGCAGCTTTGAAGAATTTGATATGTTCGTTTGTCACCGAAGTATTGACTTCGGACTAGATAAGGAATCATATCTTTCTGATGGCGTTGTTACCGGTTACGGAACAATTGATGGGAGATTAGTTTATGTCTTCTCTCAGGACTTCACCGTATTCGGCGGATCGCTATCTGAAATGTATGCACAAAAAATATGTAAGGTTATGGATAAAGCATTGAAAGTCGGTGCACCGGTTATCGGTATAAATGATAGTGGTGGCGCAAGAATTCAGGAAGGTGTTAAATCACTTGGCGGTTATGCAGATATTTTTCAGAGAAATATTTTAGCCTCTGGAGTAGTTCCACAGATATCTGCAATATTCGGACCTTGTGCCGGCGGAGCGGTTTATTCTCCTGCTTTAACAGACTTTATTATAATGTCTAATAAAACAAGCTACATGTTTGTAACCGGTCCAAAGGTAGTAAAAACTGTAACAGGTGAAACAGTAACCGAAGAAGAGCTTGGCGGTGCAATGGTTCACGGTGCAAAATCAGGTGTTACACATTTTGTTGCTGATACTGAAGAAGAAGGAATACAATTAATCAGAAAGCTATTAAGTTATTTACCTCAAAATAATCTTGAAGATCCTCCGATTCTTCCTTGTGATGATCCAATTGACAGGCTTGAGGATGTTCTTAACTCAATTATTCCGGAACAAACAAATAAACCTTATGATGTTAAAGATGTAATTCACGGAGTTGTTGATCATCATGAGTTTTTGGAAATCCAAAGACATTATGCTCCGAACATAGTAATAGGATTCGCAAGATTTAATGGAATGCCTGTTGGTATTGTTGCCAATCAACCAAACTATCTTGCCGGAGTTCTTGATATTAATTCTTCGCGTAAAGCTGCAAGGTTTGTAAGATTTTGTGATGCATTTAATGTACCAATAGTTACGTTTGTGGATGTTCCAGGATTCTTACCAGGTACAACACAAGAGTACGGCGGAATAATAATTCACGGTGCAAAATTATTATTTGCTTTCGGTGAAGCTACAGTTCCGAAAGTAACTATCATTTTACGTAAAGCTTATGGCGGTGCTTATGATGTTATGAGTTCAAAGCATTTAAGAGGTGATATAAATTATGCCTGGCCAGGAGCTGAAATTGCTGTTATGGGACCAAGAGGCGCTATCGAAGTTCTTCATCAAAAAGAACTGCAATTGATTACAAATCCCGAAGAAAGAATTCAATTTGTTAAGGAGCGTGAAGAAAATTACAGAAAGAAATTTGCTACTCCTTATGTTGCAGCAAAATATGGATACATTGATGATGTAATCGAGCCAAGAAATACAAGATTCAGAGTTATCAGGGCATTGCAATCACTTGCTACAAAGAAGGATACCAATCCTCCTAAGAAACATTCTAATCTTCCATTGTAGAAAGGAGTTAAAATGTTTTTAGGATTATTACAACAAACAGCAGCAGATACCTCAGCAGCAATTATTCACAAAAACTCAGTCAAGTTTTTAGAATTAGATCCCTGGGGTATTGGAATGGCAGTAATAGGTTATTTAGTAGTCTTTGCGGCGTTATTATTTCTATATCTGATCTTTGCCAATTTAACCAAAGCTCTTAATCTTAATATAAAAAGGTTATTAAGAAGAGAAGGTAAAGCCGAAGAAATAAAAGAAGATCAAAGCATTTCAGGTGAAGTTAATGCTGCAATAGCAATGGCAATTCATCTTTATTATTCAGAAATGCATGATAAAGAAGATACTGTTTTAACCATAAGTAAAGTATCAAGAACTTACTCTCCGTGGAGCTCAAAGATCTACGGACTTAGACAACATCCCAGATTTTAGAGGATAAAAATTATGAAAAAATTTAAGTTTACTATTCAGGGCAACAAATACGATGTAAATATTGTAAATGTTGAAGATAACATTGCAGAAATTGAAGTAAACGGTGCAACCTATAAAGTTGAATTAGATAAAGTAATATCACAAAGTAAAACACCAAAGCTTATCCGATCGGTAGCTGTACCTTCAACTGATATTGCACCATCACAGCAAAAGACAAGCGCCCCAACATCACCAAAAGGCGCAGGATTTGTTAAATCACCATTACCCGGTGTGATACTCAATATTCACGTTAAAGAAGGTGATCAGATTAAGGTTGGAGCAAAACTAATAACGCTTGAAGCAATGAAAATGGAAAATAATATAAATGCTGATAAAGATGGTGTTATAAAAGCGATTAGGGTTAAAGTTGGTGACTCTGTTCTTGAAGGCGATGTACTTGTAGAAATCGGAGAATAATTATGGGAAACTTATTCGATTTTATGGCGCACGGTTTCGAGCAATTCTTCCAATATACTGCGTTTCCTCATTTTACAATTGGTCATATTGTTATGATTATAGTTGCACTGGCTTTCATTAATCTGGCTATAACTAAAGAATATGAACCATTATTACTTATTCCTATAGGTTTCGGAATTCTGATTGGTAATATTCCATTTTTACAGGATGCTAATTTACAGATAGGTGTTTATGAGCCCGGTAGCGTAATGAACTATCTTTATTTCGGTGTTATCAAAGGTATTTATCCGCCGTTGATTTTTTTAGGTATCGGTGCAATGACTGATTTTTCTACCCTGCTTTCAAATCCGAAACTTCTTTTACTTGGAGCTGCAGCACAGCTCGGTATTTTTGGTGCTTACATCATTGCGCTATCATTAGGTTATTTACCAGAACAAGCTGCTGCAATTGGAATTATCGGTGGTGCTGATGGACCTACTGCAATATTCCTTGCTTCCAAACTTGCACCTGATCTGGTAGGTGCAATAGCTGTTTCAGCTTATTCTTATATGGCTCTTGTTCCGGTTATTCAACCACCGATTATGAGATTGCTGACAACAGATAAGGAACGTGTTATCAGGATGAAACCTCCTCGCTCTGTTTCGAAATTAGAAAAAATATTATTCCCGATAGTTGGTTTGATCTTAACAACCTTAATCAGCCCGAGTGCAATGCCTTTATTGGGTATGCTGTTTTTCGGAAATCTGTTAAAAGAAAGCGGCGTTACTAAGAGATTAGCTGATACTGCAAAAGGAGCAATGATAGATATTGTAACAATATTAATCGGACTTACAGTCGGCGCATCAACACAAGCTACTACATTTTTAACAGCAAAGTCAGTGGGAATATTTGCTCTTGGTGCGGTTTCATTTATGATTGCAACTTGCGGTGGTGTGATATTCGCAAAGGTTATGAATCTTTTCTTAAAAGAAGGAAATAAAATAAATCCATTAATTGGTAATGCCGGTGTTTCTGCTGTACCTGATAGTGCACGTGTTTCTCAGGTAGTTGGTTTGGAATACGATAAAACGAACCATTTATTAATGCATGCCATGGCACCTAATGTAGCAGGAGTAATTGGTAGTGCTGTTGTGGCGGGTATATTACTTAGTTTCTTTATGGGATGATTTAATAAACCAAAATTGAGAAGAGTCCCAACCAATATTTTAATATTAAAAACAAACCCAATTTCTTTTTGAAATTGGGTTTGTAATTTCTAGAGTGATTTTAATTATAAACAATTTCCTCTAATCCCCTATCCCCTTTTATTTTTATGATCTTCATTAAACTTCTTTAATCTGTATTCCAGATCTTTAAACTGATCTCTTCTAACCAGAGAAACACAAGCTCTGATTCCTTCGAGTCTTTCACTTCCGGTTATAGCTAAAGAGATTGCACTGATTCCATAATACAAAAGTTCGTTTAATAATTCTTCTCCGGTAAAGCCGGGATATGAAAAAGTAAAATAAAATCCATCGGCAATTGGTTCATCTTCATCTTTATCATATACAATATTGAAACCATTGTCAGTAAAGAGTTTTTTCATGATATGTGCTTTTTCACCATATTCTTTTACTTCTTCAACAAAGTTTAATTTGCCATCATTTGCAGCTTTGAATATTGCAGCAAGTGCATATTGAGTTGAGTGAGTAATACCGGCGCTTAAAGCATAAATAGTTCCGAATATAATTGAATGACCAAATAAATCCCTGGCATAATATTTTTTTAATTCCGGATAGCTGCGGTTAAAAAGTTCATCCGAAATAATAAGCATACCTATGCGCTGCCCTGCATAACTGAAAACTTTTGAACTGGATATAGTCAGTATATAATTATTGGTATACTTTGCAACTGTCGGTTGATAAGGCGGTTCCCCGGGTTTAGATAAATCTCTCCTGAAATCCATTGCAAAGTAAGCTAAGTCTTCTATGGCAATCACATCATATTTGGTACATAACTCACCTATTATTTGTAACTCAGTTTCAGTAAAACAAATCCAGGATGGATTATTTGGATTAGAATATAATAAGCAGGAAATATTTCCTTTGCTTAAAACAGATTCGAGTTTGTCCTTTAACTTAGTTCCCCTGTAATTATAAACATCAAAAGAAACCATCTTCTGATTGAGCACTTTCAATTGCTGACGATGTACCGGAAAACCAGGATCAATTAATAATGTAGTATCTTTTTCAGCATTACATCTGTTTAAAGTCATAAAAGCTGCTAAACTTCCCATCATTGATCCGCAAGTTGGAATGCACCCTTCGGGACTAACTTCTATATCCATAAATAACTTTACAAATCTTGATGTCTCAGTTTTAAGCTGCGGGATTCCGAAGATATCAGGATAGATGGCAGCAATACCGGTTTTTAAAGCTTCAATTTCAGCTTCAATACCGATTCTGGTTGGAGGCAGACCGGGTACTCCCATTTCCATTCTGACAAATCTTTCCCCTGTGGCTTTTTCAATATCATCAATAAGTTTTTTTATTTCACGGATTGATGCTCTGCCGGGGCTTTCTAATTTACTATCTTTAATTTTCTGAGTTACCATTTGAAAATCAATCGGAGTGTTTCTTGTAGTAGTGTTCATTTCATACCTGATTAAAAATTGTATAAAATTGTTTATCCAAAAATAACTATGCTGTGATGGTATAACAAATAATAAAGGAGAATATAAAATGATTGCAGATAAGTTTAACTCAATAGAAAAATAAAAAATTCATTATGAGTCTTCATCAATTAAAAAATGTCTTTATTTTTTTACTAAATTTGGAACGATCTAAATTTGAAAATAAAAAATTAATGTAATGACCGGATAAATTAATAAATATTAAGGAATGGTCATTACAAAAACTAATCGATTAAATAAGCAACAAAAAAGGATTATATGAACAACCATCTATTAAAAAAAATTGAAAGTAAATCTGCAGTTATAGGTGTTATTGGTCTTGGTTATGTTGGATTACCTTTAGCTCTGGAATATGCATTAAAGGGCTTTAAGACGATAGGCTTTGATACTGATGAAAAAAAGATACCAATACTTAATTCCGGTAAAAGCTATATTAAACACATTAAAAAGGAGAAAATTCAAAAAGCAGTAAAGAACAAAAAATTTTTTGCAACTGATGACTTTTCAAGATTAACTGAAACAGATGTTATTATTATTTGTGTACCTACTCCCCTAAATGATCACCGCGAACCGGATATGACTTACATAGTAAACTCAGGCAATGTTATTTCACAGTATATGAAAAAGGGGCAATTCATATCATTGGAGTCTTCAACTTATCCCGGTACCACTGAAGAAATCCTTTTACCAATGTTTGAAAATGCTCCGCTTACACAACAGATCAGTAATAAAAAATTCATTGTTGGGAAAGATTTTTATTTGGCATTTTCACCTGAAAGAGAAGATCCCAATAATCCAAAATATTCTACTGCAACAATACCAAAAGTTGTTGGTGGAGTTACACAAAATTGTTTAAAAATAGCATTGGCTCTGTATAATCAGGTAATCGTAAACACTGTTCCTGTTTCATCACCGCGCGCTGCTGAAGCAACCAAGCTATTGGAAAATATTTATCGGTCTATCAACATTGCACTTGTTAATGAACTTAAAATGGTTTTTGACAGAATGAACATTGATATCTGGGAAGTAATAAACGCTGCCAGTACAAAACCATTTGGTTTTCAACCTTTCTATCCGGGACCAGGTTTGGGCGGGCATTGCATACCGATTGATCCATTTTATCTAACCTGGAAAGCCAGAGAGTATGAGATCAGTACTAAGTTTATAGAACTTGCCGGTGAAATAAATACATTTATGCCTTATTATGTAGTTGATAAAGCTTCTGAAATATTAAATAAATTCAGAAAGTCGCTTAACGGAGCAAAAATATTAATACTTGGGGTCTCTTATAAAAAAGATGTTGATGATATGCGCGAATCGCCTTCGCTTAAATTAATCGAGATATTAAAAGCTAAAGGTGCAACAGTTGATTACAATGATCCTTATGTACCTGAGCTTCCTGAAACAAGAAAATATAATTTTGATCTTACTTCAGTTGAATTAACTAAAAACAATTTGTCAAAGTATGATTTGATCCTGTTAAGTACAGATCATACAAATTATAATTATAAATTTATCAATTCAGCATCAAAGCTGATATTGGATACCCGGAATGCTTTTGAAAGAGCGGGGGTAAAATCTGAAAAAATATTCAAAGCTTAGTTATACATTATATTACTATTATTCTTAAATCAGATAAGAAAGAATTAAATTATTATTATGAAAAATTTTGCACTGACCGGTATTGCCGGATATATTGCTCCGCGACATTTACAGGCAATAAAAGACACTGGTAACAGACTTGTTGCTGCTATGGATCCACACGATTCAGTTGGAATATTAGACAAGTATTTTCCGCAAACGAGTTTCTTTACAGAATTCGAAAGGTTTGACAGACACATAGAAAAATTGAGACGAACCAATTCTGACGAAATAGTAGATTACATCTCTATCTGTTCACCAAATAACCTGCACGATGCCCATATCAGGCTTGCATTAAGAGTTGGTGCTGATGCAATTTGTGAAAAACCGCTTGTGTTAAATCCATGGAATCTGGATCAATTACAGGAAATCGAAAAAGAAACAGGCAAAAAAGTTTTTACAGTTTTACAGTTAAGAGTTCATCCTGCGTTAATGGCTATCAAGGAAAAACTTGAGAAACAAAAAGATATTTCTCCCCCTAACAGTAATAAAAAACATAATGTTGAGTTAACTTATATTACTTCCAGAGGCGTTTGGTATAATTTTTCCTGGAAAGGCAGAGAAGATATCTCAGGAGGTGTTGCAACTAATATTGGTATCCATTTCTTCGATCTTTTAATGTGGCTTTTTGGTAATGTCCAGAAAAATCTTCTCTTCTTAAGATCACCAAATAAAGCATCCGGATTCTTAGAATTACAAAATGCAAATGTTAAATGGTATCTATCTATTGATAAAAAAGATCTCCCACAGGAAGCAATACAAAAAAATCAATCAACTCATCGCTCAATCACCATAGATGGTAATGAACTTGAGTTTACAGATGGCTTTACAGATTTGCATACCAGAGTTTATGAAAATATTTTGCAGGGAAAAGGTTTCGGGATCGAAACTGCCAGAGCATCAATAGAAACAACTTATGAGATCAGGCATCTTCCGATAATAAAAACAAAAGAGCTATTTCATCCAATGCTTTTACAAGAATAAACAATACGATAAATATTTTTTTACTCACTTTAGTAAAACTAATCCTTATCTGCAAGGATAAATAAAGGATAAAATTATGACTGAAAAATTAAATTATTATATAGATAAACACGCTGTTGTAGATGACAATGTTGAAATCGGAGAAGGCACAAAAATCTGGCATTTCTCACATATACAAAGCGGCAGTAAAATCGGTAAAAAATGTGTATTGGGACAAAATGTTAATGTCGGGAATAATGTATCAATCGGGAATTACTGTAAGATTCAAAATAATGTTTCTATTTACGAAGGTGTAACACTGGAAGATTATGTTTTCTGCGGTCCTTCTATGGTATTCACAAACATACTTGATCCAAGATGTAAATATCCACAGGTTGGTGTAGAATTTTATGTAAGGACCTTGGTTAAAGAAGGAGCTTCAATTGGTGCAAATGCTACAATTATTTGTGGGAATACACTTGGGAAGCATTGTATGATCGGAGCAGGTTCAGTTGTTACTAAAAATGTTCCTGATTATGCACTTGTTATTGGTAATCCCGGCAGAGTTGTTGGATGGGTTTCTGAGGCAGGCAAAAAATTAAAATTTGATGATAACGGAAAAGCATATTGTGATAAATCTGGAAGAACTTATACACTGATAGATAATAAAGTAATTAGTGATTAAATGAACCATATATCTTATTAGATTAAAAGAAGTTAATAGTATTAGCGAACTGTAAATATAATGTCTGGATTTTATTTAATAAACCTAATATTAAACTAACCAGGTGTTTGTTTTTGCCCTCACCTATTTAAAAATACTTTCCATTATATAGTAATTCATCATCTTATAATCTTCCAATAAAAATATAATCAATTCCACAGTTCAAATAGGAACTCAATACTGATACAAAGTAAAAACTTATTAAACGAATCAGTGCTTAAACATCAGAGCCAGGAACTTTTCATATTTATCAATTAACTAAAGTCGTTAGAAATCTTTATTTTTGTTTACAACTTATTAAATATTATAATAAAAATTACAGTTATTAAATTATATCGCTTAAAAATACGGACTATTTTCGGTCTGAAAATTGTTTAAGTTGTAATATTAAATATCGATTCTGAAAAATATAAATGAAAAATACCCTACTAATAATTATTGTATCGTTGATTCTGTTCTATCCTATGATTATTAAGGCACAGGAAGAAGAAGAGCAGATTTTGTATTATCAAATGGAACCGCTTGATGATAGTTTATTTATCCATATTCAAGAAGAACTATTTATTGATCCTCCTGATCCAAAAGCTGAAATAGTAGTGGACCTGAGAAGTGTTACTGATCAGACTATTTCAGTAAAAGGTAGTCTCTATCCTTTACTCGCATTAAAACCTGAGACTCGAGCAAGAATAATAACTTATCCATTTAAACTTAATCTTGAAGAAACCATAAATTTCGGTAGTGTATTCACCAGAGTACTTGAAAAGTTACGTTTTAAAAATATTATAAATCCACCCACAGTCTTTCAAATTTCTCCTACACTAGGTTATATAAATCCATATATACAAATAATGGGTGGTGAAAGATTTGGTATCCCATTGAAAAAAGATATTGGTCTTTCAATAGGTTTTGGAACGCCCTATTCCGGCGCACTTGAAACAAATTATACTGAAGCAAGTTTTCATATTCTTGGTGCAAAAGCCGGAGTTTATTTAAGTGTGGATGCAATGACGGAACTTAAAGGCTCTGAGAATCATAATAATCTTTTTGTAACTGACGGAATTCAAATGTCTTATACGATACCATTTGGTAACTTCTTTGAAATTGGATATTTAAGTTCATCCAGTGAATTTTCTGCTTCATTATTAAGAAAGTATCTTGAAAATACTGGAAATAAAAATAATATAGTAAGAAACCCTGATGGAACAATAAAATATCAGCCATACTTGTTACAAGGCGGATATGTAAACTGGGAATTCCGGTATCCGGTTAAAATATTGGGAGCATTGCGGAGCAAGTTTTATGCAGCAAGTTTCGTTGATGAATATCATATTGGTTTCACAGGCAGAGAACTTACATTAGCTGGAAGTGTCTTTGATCTGAGAATGGATTATATGTTTAACAGCCCTATTAGAAACAATCAATTTGTAATGGATATTAGTGTACAGAAAATTTTTGATTATTGGGCATATAGTTCAATTGCAATCGGACCAAGTTTTATTATTACCAGGTTAAGAGGCAGCGGTATCGGATTTTCATCTTTCTTTGTTAACGTGAGAATAAAGGTAGGCACTTCACTTTAGTTAAAATCTTTATCCGTGCAAATCCGTTTAATCTGTGTATGACGAAGTCATCTGTTTTACAAGAAGTCAGGAGACAGGAGTTAGAAGTCAGAATGGGAAATCGGAAGTAGGAAGTTGGCAGTGGGAGAAAGTTAAGATTAGGCAGTCTTCAGTCCTCAGTAAGCAGTAAGCAATCCACAGTATGCAATAGGCAGTATGCAATAGGCAATTGGCAGCCTTCAGTCCACAGTATGCAGTAGGCAGTATGCAGTATACAATAGGCAGCCCACAAATGACTAATGACCAGTGACTAATGACTAACTTACCTGCGACTCTGCGGCTTTGCGTGAAAATCTTTATCCGTGCAAATCCGTTTAATCTGTGTATGACGAAGTCATCTGTTTTACAAGAAGTCAGGAGACAGGAGTTAGAAGTCAGAATGGGAAATCGGAAGTAGGAAGTTGGC
>JAKIZM010000017.1 GCA_022708025.1 Bacteroidota bacterium
CAGATAATTCTTCTTCAAATTTTCGGCACTTATTAAAGCTTTTGTTGGACGCATAAATATCTTGAATTGTTTTTTTTCGAAATTGATTAGGTTTACTAATAAAATTTACAAAAATATTGCTATTTGATAAAACCTGCCATTAAAGTTTAAAACGTAAATGTCTTATGTGTAAATCATTTCTAATCGCATTTCACACAAAGCCCGCAAAGAAACACAAACCCAAAGCCCACAAAAATAAACAGTTCAGCGTCGGTAAATAAAAAAACAGATTATCGAGTAAAAATTATCCCAAGAAAAGTAGTAATATAAACGAAGCCCTAAAATCCAGCTTTTTAGTTTTGCATAAAAGTTGAAATGGGTTGGGTGTGAGGAAAGGTTGAAACGGAAAAGGAACTTTAAGATTAAAGAAAAGTGTAAGCATATAGTTTAAAGCAATTTGACCGAGATTCGCTTAAACATTATATATTACGATAAGCATAGTAGATTATTGGTAAACAATTTTCTTTAATGTGGAGCTGTCTAGAGTTGAAAAGTAAAAGTATGAAAATAAATTTTATTATTCGTATAATTTTTGTGAGTGTATTATTTTGTATTTCTTCGTTATATAGTCAAGAAGAAATTTCCTGGGAAGAAAAACAACGGCTTATAAATCAATTAGATAGCTCTGATGTAGGGGGAGTAATCAGTTCATTGCGCGAGTACAATGTTACAGAAGCAAAAGAAAAAATAGAACAGGTTTTCTGGAATTCAAACTTTAGAAGATCCGATCAATACGGTTTATTAGAATTACTTTACAGATTTGGATCATATTTAACTTACGATTATGCTTTGGCATACATAGATACTCTGGAAGTAAATCCGTTTGGGAATAATACATTTGGTTTAAGTGTATTATACTATCAAGTTTTAGCGTCCGAAATATTAATGAAACTTGGTGATTACTCTAAGGCAGATTTAGTGTTTGAATATTTGCAATACGAATATCCTAAAATATCACAAACAGAGATTTCCATTTTAGAAAAATTACTTAATAATGTTCCTGAATATTATGAGTTAGCAAAAACAGAATTACAAAGAGCGATTCTGGAAGCAGACGTAAATCGGGATCGTTATTATGCGCTTGAGGTACTGTACAATCATAATCAACAAGAAATAATCCCTTTAATGAAGCAAATTTTTATGGAAGATGAAGACCCTACAAATCGTTTGTGGGCGCTTGATTCATTAACTATTAAATATAAAGATGAAGAAGTTCACAATTTCTTAAAGCAAAGATTAAGTCAGGATCCGGACTCTTATTTGAGATATAAAATTGCTATGAAATTACTTTACTCTTTTGGCAATTTATCGGATTACAAATTTGTTTCTGATTATTTGCCAGGTGAACAAAATATTGAGATAAATGACGGACTGTTAATAAATATTAGTGCCTATAAACCACGCGTACCTGATTATTCCGCTTCAAATATTGACTTGCTCAATAGTTTAACTAGTATAACCGACACAATTTACAACTATAACTGGCTTGGTGATCTACAATTCAAAGATGAACTCCAATCAATTCTCCAATCAGCCAAAACAAATTTACAAAAGGGTGACTCACTCGCTTGCAGGGTTAAGGTAAAAGAATTTCAGGATTTAGTTGGTAATGTTTACAAAGACTCACTAAACACTGATCCTCGTTTTGTAACAGTTGAAGGATGGAAATTTCTTTACTGGAATGCTCAATACATTTTAGACAGATTATCTAAACCATAGCAAGATATTTAGAATGATAATTTATATTAAGTACATTTCACGCAAAGCTCGCAAAGAAAATCTGTGCAAATCCGCTTAATCCGTGTCATCTGCGTTCTATTAGTGTAGCGCTTTAAGTTCTTTGTATCGATATAAAGATAATGCTGTTAAGATGGGATAAAAATCCTAACGCTCTTCATATGAACTAAAAGTAAATTCAAAATCAGTTTATCAATAAATCACAATTCGAAAATTAATCAATTAAACATTAAAGCAATTAAAACGTTTCTTCACTAACAATAATTATCAACTGTTCTGAATCATCAATGTTTTTATTTAAGAATTCTTGACATTCCACAAAGGCAATGGTAACTTTGAAGCAATAATTTTTAAAAGTTATGCTAACAGAATTCGGAAAAGCTTTTATATTCATTTTAATAGCAATGGTATTTGTTATTGGGCTTATATTCCTTTCAAAACTCATTCGCCCCCACAGACCAACAAAAGAAAAATTAACTACTTATGAATGCGGTGAAAATCCGGAAGGTTCGCCTTGGATAAAATTTAATATTAGATTTTATGTAGTTGCGCTTATCTTCCTGATTTTTGATGTTGAAGTTGTACTATTGATTCCCTGGGCTTTAGGTTATAAAGCTTTTGGAATGACCGGTTTCTTGGTTGGTTTAATATTCCTTGCACTTTTAGGATTAGGTATGGCTTATGAGTGGCGCAAAGGTGATCTTGAATGGGAAAAACCAAAAGTTCAGCCTCCTGTAATAATAAAACAACCTAAAGCAGAAGTAGAAGAGGAATTGGTAGAGGTTTAATGGGTTTACTTGATAAAGAATTTACTGATGGTAACATCGTTATAGCTAAAGCTGAAGATTTAATGAACTGGGCGAGATTGTCATCATTATGGCAAGTTAGTTTTGGATTAGCCTGTTGTGCAATCGAAATGATGGCTACATCTGCATCACACTATGATTTTGACAGATTTGGAGTTATTCCCCGCCCTTCTCCAAGACATGCTGATATAATTATTATATCAGGCACTGTAACATTAAAAATGGCAACCCGAATAAAAAGACTTTATGAACAAATGCCCGAACCAAAGTATATTATTTCAATGGGCAGTTGTTCTAATAGCGGCGGACCCTATTGGGAGCACGGTTATCATGTTCTTAAAGGTATTGATAGAGTTATTCCGGTTGATGTTTATGTTCCGGGCTGCCCGCCAAGACCTGAAGCACTGTTGGAAGGCTTAATTAAACTTCAGGAAAAAATTCGGAAAGCAAGTTTAGTAAAAAAATCAGCATGAAAAACACTGAAGAAATATTTCAATTATTAAAAGAAAATTTTAAGGATTTAAATTTTGAACTTAAAACAGATTTACCTGTTGATAATTTCATTATTTGTAATCCGTTAGAGATAGATAAAATATCACGATACCTGCACGATAATCCTGAACTTAATTTTGATTCTTTAATCAATCTATCAGGTGTTGATGAAATAAAGAACAATCAGTTAAGTGTATATTATCATCTTGAATCAACAAGCTTAAAGCACAAACTAGTTTTAAAAGTTATTACTGATAGAAACAAACCGGAAATAGCTACTGTAACTGATATCTGGAAAGGGGCAAACTGGCACGAGCGCGAAGCTTATGATTTGTTTGGAATTAAATTCTTAAATCACCCTGACTTAAGAAGAATACTTATGCCCTATGATTGGGAAGCTGGCTATCCTTTAAGAAAAGACTATGAAAACCCCGAGTTCTATCACGGAATGAAAGTACCATATTAATTATGTCACAGGATTTACTGATAAATACTAAAAGCTCTGCAATTCGTACCGAAGAAATGGTTCTCAATATGGGTCCTCAACACCCTTCCACTCACGGAGTATTAAGATTAGAACTTGCTCTTGAAGGTGAAATTATTACCAAGGTAATTCCACATATAGGTTACTTGCACAGATGTTTTGAAAAGCATTGTGAGGCAATGACTTATCCCCAAATAGTTCCATATACAGATCGTATGGATTATTTAGCTTCAATGGGAAATGAATTCGGTTATGTAGTTGCAATGGAAAAGCTGTTAAAAATTGAAGTTCCCCAAAGAGTTGAATATATCAGAGTAATAATGGCTGAGCTGCAAAGGATTGCTTCACACCTTGTTGCTTTAGGAACTTATGGCGCTGATATCGGAGCTTTTACACCATTTCTTTATTGTTTTAGGGACAGAGAAAAAATCTTACATCTGTTTGAAATTACCTGCGGAGCAAGATTATTATATAATTATATATGGGTTGGCGGTTTATCCCACGATTTACATCCGGATTTTATTAGAAAAGCACGCGAGTTTGTTAAAGAGTTCAGACCTACCATTAAAGAATTAAATGATCTTTTAAGCTATAATAAAATTTTTATAGACCGTACAGCAAACGTCGGAATTCTTCCACTTGAAACAGCAATTAACTATGGTGTTTCAGGTCCAAATTTAAGAGCTTCAGGGTTCAAATGGGATATCAGAAAAAATGATCCTTACTCTGTATATGATAAATTTGATTTTGATATTCCGGTCGGTAAAGGAACTCACGGAACAGTTGGAGACAGCTGGGACAGATATTTTGTACGGGTTTTAGAAATGGAAGAAAGCCTTAAGATAATTGAACAGGCTTTAGATCAATTACCTGCTGAGGGAGATGTTCAATCTGCTATCCCAAAAAGGATTAAACCAAATGCTGGTCAGGTTTATGGCAGAGTTGAAAATCCCAGAGGTGAGTTAGGATATTTTATAATCAGCGATGGTTCTACAACTCCATACAGAGTAAAAGTAAGAGCACCATCATTTGTAACTATGCAGGTTCTCGGTGAATTGTGTAAAGGTTATATGGTGGCTGATGTTATTACTATTCTTGGCAGTATAGATATTGTATTAGGAGAAATTGACAGATGATGTACGATTATTTTGTTGATCTATTTGGTAATACAGTAATTGCGGGCATTGCATCCGGAATTCTAATGAGCCTTTTGCCGTTGTTTATTTTTATTCTGCCTTATGCTCTGTTTGCAGTTTTGGCTGAAAGAAAAGTTTCAGCACATATGCAGGATAGACTTGGCCCGATGAGAATCGGCTGGCACGGATGGAATCAAACTATAGCCGATATTATCAAACTTATTCAGAAGGAAGACATTGTTGCTTCAGATACTGATAAACCATTATTTAATTTTGCACCTATTCTGGTTTTTGCCGGAAGCTATGCTGCTTTTGCTGCTATTCCATTTAGCAGTTATTATATCGGTTCTGAAGTTGATTTAGGTATATTTTATATTATTGCTGTTACCGGATTAGTTGTTGCCGGAATATTAATGGCAGGCTGGGCATCAAATAACAAATATTCGTTGCTTGGTTCAATGAGATCAGTTGCGCAGATTGTAAGTTATGAAATTCCAACTATGCTCGTTGTGCTCAGCCTAGTAAGTGATACAATGAGTCTCCATAAATTAAGTGAAATGCAAACCGGATATTTCTGGAATTGGTATATTTTCGGCGGTCCCGGTTTTACGCTCACTAAATTTTTACTCATCCCTTCAATGCTGATCGGATTCCTGATTATTTATATAAGCACATTAGCTGAAGTTAACCGTGTTCCTTTTGATATTCCTGAAGCTGAATCAGAACTTGTTGCCGGTTATCATACCGAATATTCAGGGATGAAATTTGCGATGTTCTTTTTAGCTGAATATGCAAATATGTATGCAGTTTCTGCAATAGTTGCTGCTTTGTTTTTCGGCGGATATCAATCACCAATTGGATATTTAGGTAATTTACTTGGCGTTGAATGGCTGATACCAATTGAACAATTTTTATGGTTTGCAGCAAAAGGACTGTTTTTTGTTTTTGTGCAAATGTGGCTGCGATGGACATTGCCCAGATTACGTGTTGATCAATTAATGGCAGTCAGTTGGAAATATCTCATTCCAATTGCATTTGTAAATCTTATAATCATAGGTTTTATTACTCTTATTTAAAATCAGAAATGAAAGAATATTTTTCAAATATTTATACGGCATTGGTAACAATCTTTATCGGTATGAAGGTAACCTTAAAGCATTTGTTTGTTCCATCTGTTACAATACAATATCCAGATGTAAAACCCGAATTACCTGAACGCGAGCGAAACAGATTATATGTAAACATGGATGATTGTATCGGCTGCGATCAGTGTGCAAGAGCCTGTCCGGTTAATTGTATTCAGATTGAAACTACAAAAGCTCTGCCGACCGAAGATCTTGGTAAAACATCAAATGGCAAAAAGAAAGCTTTATGGGTTACTGGTTTTACTATTGATCTAGCTAAATGCTGTTATTGCCAGTTATGTGTTTTCCCATGTCCGACTGAATGTATTTATATGACAGATGTTTATGAATTTTCAGAATATCAGCGCAGCAATCTTATTTATGATTTTGTTACTTTAACTCCTGAAGAAAGACAACAGAAGCGCGATAATCTTGAAAAGTTTAATGCAGAAAAAGAAGCAGAGAAGTTAAAAGCTGCATCGGAAGCTAAACCCAAAACAGAAACAGAACCAAAAAAAGATCAACCAAAGGAATAATAAATTGAACCTTTACGATTTAATGTTTTACTTGTTTGCTGCACTGACAGTTATCTCAGGTTTTTTTGTTGTAACAAACAGAAATATAATTTATTCAGGTTTCTTTTTATTGTTTACATTCTTCAGTGTTGCAGGCATTTATGTTTTATTAGGTGCCGATTTTGTTGCTATCGTACAATTGATTGTTTATGTGGGAGGTATTCTTATTCTGCTGCTTTTCGGTGTGATGCTTACAAACAAAATTACTAATGTGGAAATTAAAACCGGGACAATTAATATTTATCCTGCAACAATAGGTGTTGGTTTATTAACCGGCTCATTGTTAGCTGCTTTAATAAATTCATCCTGGCTGACTGTATCAACTGCAGCTCCTGAACCAACAACAAAGGCACTTGGAACTATGCTGATTCAGGAATATGCACTGGTTTTTGAATTACTTGGAATTATTTTATTGATTGCACTTATCGGTGCAGCATCAATGGCAAGAAGAGAAAAATAATGGAAGTAGGTTTAAATCATTTTTTAGTTGTAAGTACCTTGTTGTTTTCAATGGGTATTTATGCAATCGTAACAAGAAAGAATGCTATACTTGTTTTGATGGGTATAGAATTAATCCTTAACTCAGCAAATATAAATTTTATTGCGTTTTCCAGATTTGGAAATTTTGGTTTACAAGGACATCTGATAGCATTATTTGTTATTGTTCTTGCTGCTGCCGAAGCTGCAATAGCGCTGGCAATAGTTCTAAATATTTATAAAACATTATCAACTGTAAATATAGATGAGATTGATAACCTGAAAGATTAATAATGACAGAATCAGTTTTAATAAATTTATCAAATGCTATCTTGTTTTTACCGGTGCTCGGTTTTGTTGTAACCCTGCTGCTCGGAAAAAAAATTAAATCAATTTATCTTTTTGAAGTTTTTATTCTTACCATTGTTCTTCTTGCTTCAATTGTATTAGCATTTGGTAAATTATCTTATTTCCCTGATGACAAAATCACTGCAGAATTTGAATGGTTCAGGCTTACAGATACCTTTGCTATTAAACTTGGCTTTCTGATTGATAACATCACCGTCTTAATGTTATTTGTTGTTGCATTGATAAGCGGACTGGTTCATTACTTCTCAATTGCATATATGAAAGGCGATGAAAGATATAACCGCTACTTCGCATATCTTGGTCTGTTTACTTTTTCAATGAATGGAATTGTTCTTACACACAGCATTATAATGATGTATATGTTCTGGGAACTGGTTGGTCTTTCATCATATCTGCTGATTGGATTCTGGTTTGAGAAAAAATCTGCTGCCGATGCCGGTAAAAAAGCTTTTCTTGTTAACAGAATCGGTGATACCGGAATGTTAATTGGTATTTTAATTTTATACTTAACTTATCATACATTTTCATTCGATCAGATATTTGCTTCGATCAGTGCAGGTGTACTTCCCTTTAATTCTGATTTTTGGCTTTCTGTCACTGGCGTATTACTTTTTATGGGTGCAATTGGTAAATCAGCTCAATTCCCTCTTCACGTTTGGTTACCCGATGCAATGGAAGGTCCAACACCAGTTAGTGCTTTAATTCATGCTGCTACAATGGTTGCTGCCGGTGTTTATCTTACAATCAGAATATTTGGTTTGCTTACAGCAGATGCAATGATGTTTATTGCAATCATTGGAATGTTATCTGCATTTATTCCTGCAACGATAGCATTAACACAAAATGATATTAAAAAAGTTTTAGCCTATTCAACAGTTTCTCAGCTTGGTTATATGGTTATGGCACTTGGAGTTGGTGCATATAAATTTGCTTTCTTCCATCTTGTAACACACGCATTTTTTAAAGCCTGTTTGTTTTTAGGATCCGGTTCTGTTATTCACGCTATGCATCACGAACAGGATATCAGAAATATGGGTGGATTAAGAAAAAAGATGCCTTTGACTTATGCTACTTTTCTGATTTCATCTTTAGCTGTTTCTGGTATTCCTTTAACATCCGGATTTCTCAGTAAAGACGGAATACTTGCAAGTACGTTTGCTTTTGGTTCATTAACCGGTTATTGGATTTTTGCTGTTGTAGGGCTTTTAGTTGCCATGTTAACTGCATTTTATATGTTCAGATTAGTAGTAATTACTTTTCATGGCGAACCAAGAGATCATCATAAATTTGAACACGCTCACGAATCACCTTTTGTAATGACAATGCCGCTGACAGTATTAGCAATTTTATCAATTTTTATTTTCTATACTCCAAATCCGGTAAGTGCAGAACAAGGCTGGTTCCTGACTAAATGGATTGATAGTCCTGAAGTACACACACCTAATTCAACACGTTTCGATTTTATGCAATCCAATATTGTTGAACAGGCAAGTTTATCCGGACACGGTGAGATTATGTATTCTGAACAATATACAGAAGCAATGCACAGCGCACATTATCCCGCTATGTTTTTATCATTGTTTTTTGCTGTATTAGGAATCTTAACAGCTTTTACCTTTTATCAATGGAAAAAAGTCAATGTTGATAAACTTGTAGCTTCTGTAAAACCATTGTATAATTTTTCACTTAACAAATGGTTCTTCGATGAATTCTATCAAAAGACATTTGTTGCCGGATTATTTGGTCTCAGTAAAATTATGTACTGGTTTGATTCAAAAATTGTTGATGGAATTGTTAATGGATCAGCAACTGTAACTCACGCTCTTTCAATATTTATGGGCGGATTTGATAAATATGTTGTTGATGGACTTGTAAATTTTATGGCTTATTTAAGCGGATTTTTCGGTTTGCTTTTCAGGAGAGTGCAAACCGGAAAAGTTCAAACATACATTGTACTGGTAATATTTTCGATTATAATTTTTTTCTTTTTCTTATAAAATAAAAGTTTGAAAAACAGGTAACATAGCAATGAATAATTTTCCAATATTAACATTTTTAACCTTCCTGCCCATATTGGGGATGGTTATTGTTCTGATGCTTCCTAAAAAGCAGGAGCTGTCAATTAAGATAACTACTCTTTTAATAACGGGAATACAAATAATATTATCAATTTTTCTTTTAATGGGCTACAATTTTTCTGCCGGAGGAATCAATGACCCGTCTTCTTTTCAGTTCGTAGAAAAATTCAGATGGATTGATATAACCGGTTTTGCCTGGATTGGTAAAATTAAAATTGATTATTTCCTTGGTGTTGATGGATTAAGTACTCCGTTAGTACTGCTTACAGCTATCGTTGTTTTTATTGCAACAATATCTTCCTGGAGTATAGATAAATCTGTAAAAGGATACTTTGCTATGTTTCTTTTACTTGATACAGGAATGATGGGTACCTTTGTTGCTCTTGACTTTTTCTTATTCTATATTTTCTGGGAATTGATGTTACTTCCGATGTATTTCTTAATAGGAATATGGGGCGGACCAAGAAGAGAATATGCAGCAATTAAATTTTTCCTCTACACTTTGTTCGGAAGTATTTTCATTTTACTTGTAATGATAGGATTGTATTTCAGTTCAATGGAAACTCTTGCTGATGGAACAAGAGTATTTACATTTAATATGCTCGAGATGATGAATCCGGCTAATTATACTGCTAATGGAATTCTGTCTCCATTAAATCCTAATAACTTACGGCTTATCGCATACATTGCTTTGTTTGCTGGATTTGCTATTAAAATTCCGATGTTCCCTTTCCATACCTGGTTACCCGATGCACACGTTGAAGCACCAACAGCAATAAGCGTTATTCTTGCCGGCGTTCTGCTTAAAATGGGAACTTATGGAATACTGAGAGTTTGTTATCCTGTATTTCCTGAAATTACATATCAGCTTGCCTGGTGGATCGCACTTTTTGGAATGATAAACATTATTTACGGTGCATTAACTGCAATGGCTCAAAAGGATTTTAAAAAGCTTATCGCATATTCATCTGTTTCTCATATGGGTTTTGTATTGCTTGGTATGGCGGGATTAAATACAATTGGCATATCAGGTGCAATTCTTCAGATGTTTAATCACGGAACAATTACAGCAATGCTCTTCTTGATTGTCGGAGTAATTTATGATCGTGCTCATATAAGAGACTTAGATGCTTTCGGCGGTTTAGGTAAACAAATGCCGATTTATACAGGCTTTGTAACAGTTGCTTTCTTTGCAGCAATAGGATTACCCGGATTAAGCGGTTTTATCTCTGAAGCTTTGGTATTCTTAGGTGGATTTGGTTCTGATACAACAAGAATCTTTGCTGTTATATCGACACTCGGTATTTTGTTAGGTGCTACTTACATGCTCTGGACAATGCAAAGAGTATATCTTGGCTCATTAAACGAAAAATGGAAAGAACTGAAAGACCTTACTGCAAGAGAATATTTTATGCTTGTTCCTCTTACAGTGATTGTTATTTTCTTAGGTGTTTATCCCTCGCCTATGCTGGATTTAATGAATGCATCTGTAAATGCAATGGTAAAATTTATTACTGATGCACAGGGAGTTTATAGTGCTTTTAATTCATTCTAATTATTTGAAGTGAATAAATTGATTATACCAGATTTACTAAATAGCCTTAATTCGATTTTACCGGAAATAGTATTATCTCTTACGCTGGTTGCAATTATACTATCCGATCTGATCTTTCATAAGAACAAAAAATTATTACCATATATTTCCTTAATTGGTTTGATAATTACATTTGTCTTTTTAATAAATCAATTTGGTAAATCTGATGCTGCTTTTCCTGTTGCAGCTCAGTTTAGTTTTCTTTCACTTGATCCGTTTTCTTTGTTCTTTAAAGTTATCATACTTGTCAGTTCTATATTAATTATTTTATTCTCAGTTTCATCTAAAGAAATTGAAAGTGGTTTAGACAGACACGGTGAATATTACGGACTGATATTCGGAATGATAATCGGTATGTTCTTTATGATATCTGCAAACGATCTTATTCTGATTTATCTGTCACTGGAACTTCTTTCGCTTTCATCATATATACTTGCAGGTTTTGTAAAAACTTCACTTAGAAACAGTGAAGCTTCATTGAAATATCTTATTTATGGTGCTGCATCTTCAGGTATTATGCTTTTTGGTATTTCAATTCTGTTTGGGATTTTCGGTTCAACAAATCTTCACGAAATTAATGAACTGATTAGAACTCCTGCTGCAACTCAGCTTACTTTCTTAATATCAGTTATTTTTATTTTTGCCGGTATTGGATTTAAAATCTCCATAGTTCCTTTTCACTTCTGGACACCGGATGTTTATGAAGGCGCTCCAATTACCATTACTGCATTTTTATCAGTAGCAAGCAAGGCTGCAGGTTTTGCTGTTTTAATAAGATTCCTTAAAGTTACGTTTATTGATTCACTAACAGGCAACGGTTATTGGCAATTGATTGGTTATATTGACTGGCAGACTCTCCTGATTATCATTGCGATTATTACAATGACATTTGGGAATTTTGCAGCTCTGTGGCAGGATAATCTGAAAAGAATGCTTGCATATTCCAGTATTGCACACGCAGGTTATTTAATGCTCGGTGTATCAATTTTCTCTGATCAAGGCTTGATTGCAGTATTAATTTATTTCTTCATCTATATGTTTATGAATCTCGGTGCATTTTATGTTGTTATGCTTATCGCAAATAAAATTAATTCTGAAGAGATTGATGATTACAGAGGCATTGGATATTCACTACCACTTCTTGGCACTACACTCGGCATTTTCCTGATTTCACTAACAGGATTACCTCCAACTGCAGGATTCATTGGGAAGCTTTATCTTTTTATTGCATTAGTAGATGCAAATATGATTGTGCCTGCAATTATTGCTTTGTTAAACACTGTTGTTTCGCTTTACTACTATGTAAGAGTATTAAGAGTAATGTTCCTGATTAAATCTGATAAAACTGTATCTGTTAACCTAAACCCGCTTAATTTTGCAGTTTTAATGTTTATGGTTATTCCTACTTTATTACTTGGAGTTTATTTTAGCCCT
Source organism: Bacteroidota bacterium (assembly GCA_022708025.1). Classification (GTDB taxonomy): domain Bacteria; phylum Bacteroidota; class Ignavibacteria; order Ignavibacteriales; family Ignavibacteriaceae; genus IGN3. The sequence goes on from JAKIZM010000017.1 coordinate 12,346, forward strand.
TTAGTAAACTTTGCAAAAGAATCAGTTCAGCTCTTAGGATTTTAATCACATCGGTTTGATATTAAAATTATTTTGCGTTAAGTTGATAACCGACTAATTTAGTCTTATTTCAATATGCTTAAGCTTTCAAAAAAATCAGAATATGCATTGATGGCTGCCAAATATATGGCAATTAAGAATCATGGAACAGTGATTACAGCTAAGGAGATAGCAAATAATTTTAATTTTTCTTATGAATTGATATCAAAGGTTTTGCAAAGCTTATCTAAAAACCAGATTGTGGTTTCTTATAAGGGTGTAAAAGGCGGATATATCTTATCTAAATCCCCTGTTGATATCTTTTTAATTGATTTAATCAGAGCAGTTGAACCTGATTATCAGATTACTGAATGTTTAAAATTTGAAAACCGGAAAGGATCTTGCAATTATAAAGATAACTGCACAATAAAGGATCCGCTCGCAGTAGTTCAACAGAAAATTGATAAAGTATTTTATGAGACTAAGTTATCACATATTATTTAAATAATAATTTATTATATAAATCAAATAGAAGAGTGCAATAATATGAGTAATAAAAATATTCAAAGCTTATTTGAAAGCTTAAAAAAAGAAAATGAAATCTTTTTAAATTACCTGAAAGCAAGGTTTCCGTTATTTCATAATTCAAATATCTTTTCAAGAGATTTTGAATATGGATTACAAAGCTTTCTTGAAAAAAAAGAGATATACTTATCGTTCCAAAAACTTGAAGAGCTTTCAAAGCTTCTATCTGACTATTTTGAATCAACCGGTATATTTGTTAAAACAAGCAAGATTGGCTGGAAGCTGAATTATCCACAATTTGTAACATCAAAACCAGGTGATCCATTTTCATATTAATTTAATATGTTACTCAGATTTTAGTCTGAGTTAAAAAAATAAGTTGAGAAATTATGAATCCTGAAAACATTGAATCTGAAATTACAATTACTGAAAAAGCAGTAAACGAAATCAAAAGAATTATGGAAGAAAACAGTATCACTCCTGAATTCGGATTGAGAATAGGAGTGAAAGGCGGTGGTGCTGCCGGACTTACTTATTCATTAGGTTTTGATCCTGATACAAGAGATGGTGATACTGTGATTGAACAAGATGGACTAAAATTAATAATAGACGGTAAAAGCTTGTTTTATTTAAGCGGCACCCAGCTTGACTTTTCTGATGGATTAAATGGAAAAGGATTTATATTTAATAACCCAAATGATTCTCATAACTGCAGTTGTAACAATTAATTTATATTAAACTATAAGGTAATAAAATGCAAAGAAGAAAATTTATTTTAGCACTTGGCAGTTTACCTGCTGTTTCTTTGCTAGGCAATGCGGAAAAAAAACTAACTAAAATCAATAATTATATAAGGAGTAAAAATAATATGGCTAAATTTGAATTGCCCCAACTTCCCTATTCGTATGATGCGCTCGAACCTTACATTGATAAGATGACTATGGAAATTCATCATACAAAACATCACAATGCTTATGTTACAAATCTTAATAAAGCATTAGAAGGCACTGAGCACGAAGGAAAATCTTTGGAAGAAATGTTCACAATGATTTCAAAACTTCCTGCAGCAGTAAGAAATAATGGCGGCGGACATTGGAACCACTCTTTGTTCTGGACTTTAATGAAACAGAACGGCGGAGGAAAACCAAACGGAAAAGTCGCAGATGCTATAAACTCTGCATTTGGTTCATTCGATGAATTTAAAGCTAAATTTAACAGCGCTGCTGCAACCCGATTCGGATCAGGATGGGCTTGGTTAGTTGTTCAAAACGGTAAACTTGTTGTTACTTCTACACCTAATCAGGATAATCCTTTGATGGATGTTGCTGAAGTAAAAGGCACACCGATTTTAGGTATAGATGTCTGGGAGCACGCTTATTATCTGAAATATCAGAACAGACGCCCAGAATATGTTGATAATTGGTGGAATGTTGTAAACTGGGATAAAGTTAACGAGCTTTTTTCTAAAGCATAAAACTTATAAGAATTCCGGAGTGATGGAGTAATGATTTCAAATTATTCCAACACTCCATTATTCCAATAAACAACTTTAGAATTTAAAATGCATTCCATACCAATTTTCCCGCTTAACTTAGTTGTATTTCCGGGTTCAAAATATCCATTACATATTTTTGAAGAACGATATAAAATTTTAATACAAAAATGTCTTCAGGAAAATACCGGTTTCGGAATTGTTGCAGCGTTTGATAAGAAAATATCCGATATGGGTGTTTATGTATTGATAGATTCAGTATTAAAATATTATGATAATGGTGAATCAGATATTGTTGTTACAGGAATTGAAAGATTTTTAATTACTGATATTTATCCTCATCCGGATGGATATAACATTGCAACAGTTGAAAAATACGATGATGATAGTATCAGTATTGATGATAATTTAATATCCACATTACAAGTTGAGTTTGAAGAAATTGTTGAATTGGCAAATTATAAACTTGAAGATTCATTTTGGAATAATTTGAATAATACTAAATTTAAATCATATAAGATTGCAGAAAAATCCGGACTCAGTTACGAACAGCAGCAGGAATTTTTAATCCTGAAAAATGAAAACGAAAGATTAACCTATCTGATAAATTACTTCCTCTCTATCAAAGAAAAAGTATCAACAGCAGAAAACCTGAAACGAATTATAATGAATAACGGATATTTGAATTAAGAGTCTTTCATTGTAAACTATTCAGATATTTTATCCTTTCCCATTCAATCCTTCAACGATTTCCTTAAAGCTTGCAAGACCGGCTTCAATATTTTCAACTATCTCAATTGCTAAAACATCCGGATCAGGAAGATTATCAAGATCGCCAAGGCTTTCATCTTTCAGCCAGAATATATCCAGATTGGTTTTGTCTCTTGTAATAATCTCACCATAAGTGAATTTCTTGAAGCGTTCAGATTCTTTTCGTTTAAATCTGTTTTTCGGATTATAGCAAGCTATAAAATCTTTCAGATCATCGTACTTCATCTGCTGGGTTTTAAGTGTGAAGTGAATGTTCGTTCTGAAATCATAAATCCAAACTTCTTTTGTCCAGGGAGTTTTTGCAGCAGGTTTGTTATCAAAGAAAATTACATTTGCTTTTACACCCTGCGCATAAAATATCCCTGTTGGCAGCCTTAGAATAGTATGAAGATCTGTTGTATCAAGTAATCTTTTTCTGACCGTCTCTCCTGCTCCGCCTTCAAATAAAACATTATCAGGAACTACTACTGCAGCTTTGCCATCAACTTTTAACATTGAACTAACGTGCTGAATAAAATTTAATTGCTTGTTTGATGTTGTTGTCCAGAAATCCTGGCGTTCATAAGTTAAAACTTCTCTACTCTGGGTTCCGTCTTCGTTTGTTATTGTAATACTGCTCTTTTTTCCAAAAGGAGGATTAGTCAGAACATAATCAAATTTTTCTGAAGGTGCTGCTAATAAGCTGTCTGCTCTCTCAATTGGCGGTTTGCTGTTCAAATCACCTATGTTATGCAGATACAAATTCATCAGACACAATCTTGCTGCATCCGGAACGATTTCCCAACCGCTGAAAGTTTTGAACTTCAGAAATTCTTTCTGAGCTTTATCAAGATGGTAATTCTTTTCATCTGAAATAAAATCATACGATGCAAGAAAAAATCCACCTGTTCCGCAGGCTGGATCGGCTATCGTTTTATTTGGCTCAGGTTTTATACATTCAACCATCGCCTTAATTAACGCTCTTGGCGTAAAATACTGTCCTGCACCTGATTTTGTATCCTCAGCATTTTTTTCAAGCAGTCCTTCGTAAATATCTCCTTTAACATCAGCTCCAAGCACAATCCATTTCTCATCGTTTATCATCTGAATAAGCTTATAGAGCTTTGCAGGGTCCTGTATTTCGTTTTTTGACTTGAAGAATATCTCTCCGATCATTCCCTTTTCTTTGCCAAGATCTGTAAGGATTTTTACATAGTGAACTTCCAATTCTGCACCACTTTTATTCAGCAGACTTTTCCAGTTTAGATTCATTGGAATGTTTATCTTTCTGTTGTAAGGAGGTTTAGAATATTCATCCGCCATTTTCAGAAAAAGCAGATAAGTAAGCTGTTCAAGATAATCTCCATAGCTTACTCCGTCATCTCTTAAAGTGTGACAGTAATTCCATACTCTTTGTACTATTGATGCTGTTGTCATTTGTTATCCTTAAAAAGGTTTAGATACTCAACAAATTCAAATTCCCGATTCCTTTTGTAACCGGTTTTTTCTTTGAGAATTTTTAGAAGCTCAAAATCTGCTATTAATGAATTAGCAGTTGGTAATGATACTTTCAATTCATCCTGAATTTCCTGTACATTTATAACAGGCTTCCTGTATAAATATCTCATAAGCTGTTTTGCTGTTGGTAACTTCTTACCAAGTTTTGGTAATAAATTATCCTCTATTTTATCCTTCAGATTCAAAATTTGTTTGAATGTAATAATTCCCTTATCACTTGTTTCAATTATACCTACAAGAAAAAATTTTATCCATTGTACAAAATCATTCTTAACCCTAACATTATTAAGATTATCATAATATAGCTGACGATGTTTTTCAAAATAATCTGATAAATAAAGTGAAGGCTTTGCGAGTAATTTTGTACTAACAAGATATAGCGTAATAAGCAAACGACCTATTCTCCCATTCCCATCAAGAAACGGATGGATGGTTTCAAACTGATAGTGTGCAATGCCTGCACGAATCAATATTGGTACATCTAACTGATCGTTATGCAGAAATTTTTCCAGATCGCTCATAAGTTCATTTATTTTTGTATGAACCGGCGGGATATAAATTGCATCTTGTATTGTAGCTCCGCCAATCCAGTTCTGACTTGTACGAAACTCACCTGGATTTTTATGCTGACCTCTTACTCCTTTCATCAATATTTTATGTGCATCTTTTAACAGCCTTGTTGAAACAGGTAATTTTTTAAGCTGATTAATTGAACTGTTCATTGCTTCTATATAGTTAGTCACTTCCCGCCAATCATTTTTTCTTTCAGGAGCTATGTCTGATTCCTTCTTTAATGCTTCTTCTATTTCTGTTTGAGTCCCTTCTATTCTGCTCGACTTAACAGCTTCCTTTGCTATATGCATTTCAATAAATATATCAATGTCCGGCACTTGCAGAGCAAAGGCATCTAAAGAAGCAATTTTACGATTTGCATCTGAAAGCAATGTGTTAATCTTTGGATCTTCCCAAACCCACTGCTGATTTATTTTATGCGGAGAAAAGCTTTTATAATTCTGCTGGCTTTTGTAACTGCCACTTTTAAATTCTTCGAATTTCATTGATTTTTGCAGATTTTCTTTAATTATAAAAATTTATAATTAAATATAAGGCATTTTCTTTAATTATAGCAAATTATAATTAAACTTAAATGCTTTCAATTAAGCCGGCTTTAGCCAACTTGTTTAAAATCCAAGGCTAATCAAACTAGTTTGCCTTCAAACGCTTGTTTAAGTATTGATTGTCTTAGTGCTTCTGATTTTGCAAGGCTTTCGTCTATCGCTTTTTCAAGATTGTCTGCTTCTGAAAAACGCTTTTCTATTTCTGATACGATTTTGATTTGCTCTTTCAAAGACGGGACTTTTACTTGTTCATTATATAATTGTTTTCTATCTAGGGTAGGAATAGTTGTACTAGCACTAAAGGATTTAAAATTAAATTGCTGAAAAAAATAATACATATACTCTGGATAATTACCACAGAAATCTTTAACAAAAAGAACCGTATTGTGTGGCCAGTATTTGTCAACTTTTAGAAAGTGAATGTTCCCGACACCTCCACTTCTTCCAGTTATAAGACAAGGTCCATTAGCCTTAAACTCATTGTGATAACCTTTAATTCCGCTAGAAGTAACTACTGGATATTTTCCTTCAATGATTTTACTTAAAACCAAGTCATATCCTCTTTGAAGTTTACAAAAATCAATAAACTTCACCCATTTCCAGCCTTGAGGTAAACCACTAAGAGCACTAAGTTCACTAAGATTCTTAGTGTTCTGAGTGACCTTAGTGGTTAATTTTCCTGAAAACGCAAACGCCAGCACACTCTGCCGATATAGCCTAAACTGTTCTTTTGCTTTTTTAAGAGAAACTATTCCGCTGTCCAAAGAGCTGAAAAGTTCTTCTATCTTCTCAACAATTTTTTTCTGCTCGGAGAGTGGTGGGAGCGGGAAATTCAAACCCTTAATAAAACTAAAACTTATCGCGGGCATCGTAGCGCCTTTTATATTTAATTTCAATTCATTTAGAAAATATGGTGCTTTGAAAAAATAAAATAAAAAACACTTTTCAACATTACCAACCGGAATAATTCTAAATAAATTATTTGCAATTACACCTTCCAAACCTCTACAGATAAAACCAACGGCTCCATATCGAACCATACTTAGATCATCTTTATTTACGTAATATTTTTCACCAGGATTTTCTATAAATCTTGCTTCTTCAGTTCCTTGCGTAAAATCAATTATTCTAAGAAAGCGGACAAAATTCTTCAATTTTTTATGGGATTGCTTTTTAATATCAACCTGAATCCCTTGCGAAAATTCACAAACATCACCAAGTTTAACCCAAGACCAGTTTTTACCACTAAGGGCACTAAGGGCACTAAGTTTATTAATATCTTTTTTTGATTTCATTCTATAGGTAGTTTAGAAAATTCGTTCGTTACAATCGGAATTAATGATTTTGTAATGATTTCACAATTGAAATTAATTAATAACCCTTTAGGCTTTTTTAATAATTTCAAGTAAGTAATTAATTGAGCCTGGAATAATGGTATAACTGTTTCGACTGCTTTTAATTCAACAATAATCAAATCCTCAACTAATAAATCTAATCTTAAATCAGAATCAATTTTCTTTCCTTTATATATTACTTCAACAGGGATTTGAGTTTTTACTTTTAATCCATTCAATTCTAATTCGTATTTCAGACATCTCTCATAAATATTTTCAAGCAATCCTGGCCCTAATTGTTTATGAACTTCAATTGCACATCCAACAATTTTATATGCAAGATCATTGACTATTTTCTGTGTTATCATCTAAATTTCCTTACATTTCTTAGTGTTCTTAGTGCCCTTAGTGGTCAAAGTTTTCATTTATTTCATTAAGTATAACTTCAGATTCATTTCCGAACACCTGATAAAATTTCCCAAGTCCTCCCTGATCAACAAACGGCGAGAGTTCAAAATCATCCTTTTCAATTCTAACAGAAGAAATAATATGATCCTTAATCATTCTCAGCCATTCCATTTGTTCTTCAGTAAACTGCACAGGTCCGGCATTTCGTTTAAATACCCATTCCTTAAATTTACGATTTATTATTTCGCTGTACGGTTCAAGATCTTTATCAATTCCGATTTCAAATCTTATCAGAGAGATGATATCAGTTAACATTCCAATTGTTGTTCTATGCTTTACACGCTTTGGCTCACTTCGTTCATAAGCACGCCATATTTGTTCAACGGTTAATAAATACGGAGGAGACATAAGTGCATCGCGCAGCTCTTTTATTATTTTATAGTTTAAAGTGTATTTGTCAAGCTGAACTTGTTTCAGCTTCTCAGATTCTGATATAGAAGAAGATCCTGAAATAAATTCAGGATGACCTTTTGTTGATTCGGGATGACGAAGAGTTTTAAGAGCAAAGAATATTTTTAATGCAATTATTTCATCTTTATTATCATCAATAAATTTGCGGAAGTTATTAATAATCTCTTCAGAGTTTTCTTTTGCAGTGGTATCAAATTCGCTTCTTACAATTCTATCAGGATTTGTTTCATCAATGATCTGATAAATTTTCTGACGTACTGTTTCTAAAAATTCTCTGAGCTTTGGGTTATCAAATGGTTTTATTGCTTCACTGCTAAATTGTTCAATTGTTTCTTTAACTTGTTTTTCATCAGGTCCTGCTTCATCAGGGATTTTATAAACTTCTCTTGCTCTTTCATCAATCGTATCAGGATCATAAACATTTGCAAGGTTAACCGCTACTTCCGTTAAATCTTTTCCGCCGGTAAGTTCTTTAATCTTTTTTCTGTCCTCTTCAGAAATCTGTTTATCCATTTTTGTTAGCCGCGCAGCAAGTGAAGATAATACATCTTCTTCGGGTTGTAGAATAACCATTTTCATCAAATCTTTAAGCGGTACGGAAGGTTTTTTATCAACAACAGGATAATCAACTTTAACAGACTTGAAAACACCAACAGCATCAATAATGTAAAATCTTTCTTTATTAAGTTTTGCACTCGGTGTAACCTTAACAAGCTCATCTCTGCTGAAAGATCTTGTTCCTCTTCCAATCATCTGCTGGAAGTAATTTCTGGAACGGACATCGCGCATAAAGATAAGAACCTCAATAGGTTTTACATCTGTGCCCGTTGCAATCATATCAACTGTTACCGCAATACGCGGGTTGTAACTTGTCCGGAACTGCTGAAGAATAGATTCGGGATCTTCATTCTTAACATTGTAAGTAATCTTTTTACAGAATTCATTATCCTCACCAAACTCTTCGCGCACAATATGAACAATATCTTCTGCGTGGCTGTCTGTCTTTGCAAAGATAAGCGTTTTGGGAACTTCGTAATTTTCATCACGCTCGGGATAAAACTCATCCTGCATAACACGTTTACATTCACGGATAATATTTCTTATCTGGCTGGGATTTACAATATCTCTATCAAGCTGTGTTGGTGCATAAGTAACTTCATCATCAAGCTGTTTCCATTCCTTTTTGCGAGTAGTTTTATTCCTGAGATTTACATACTGTTTTGCTTTTATTTTTGCGCCCTGCTGTGTTACTTCTGTTTCAATTGTGTAAACATCATAACCGACATTAACCTTATCAGTAATGGATTGCTTAAGCGTGTATTCACTAACAATATTTTCGTGGAAGAATGCAAATGTGCGTTTATCAGGTGTTGCAGTAAGTCCGATCATAAAACAATCAAAGTAATCAAGAACCTGCTTCCACAAATTATAGATCGAACGGTGGCATTCATCAATGATTATAAAATCAAAAGTTTCAATCGGGATATTTGGAGTATATGCAACATCCACAGGTTTATCAATTGTTTTTGACTCATAAGGAGAATCATCTTCAAGAGATTCATCCAGCTCTTTACCTTTTAGAATTGAGTACATTCTTTGTATTGTGCTTATACAAACCTGAGCAGAAGGATCAATAAAGTTTGATTGAAGACGCTGAATGGTATAAAGTTCGGGAAATAATCTTTTATCATCAACTGGCTTGTAAGCACGGAATTCCTGTTCAGCTTGTTTACCGAGATTTCTTGTATCAACAAGGAATAAAATCTTTTTAGCTTTTGCAAACTTTAACAAGCGATAAACTGAAGTGATAGCTGTGTAAGTTTTTCCGGCACCGGTTGCCATTTGTACTAAAGCACGAGGTTTATTTTGCGCAAAAGAATTTTCAAGATTTATAATTGCATTAAACTGACATACTCTAAGTCCGTTCGAACTTAGCGTAGGAAATCTCTTTAATCTTGCTCGGAGTGTCTCTTCCTGCTTTAGCCATTCGTGAAGCGTTTCAGGTTTATGGAAATTAAATATTTCTCTTTGTCGTGGGTGTGGATCACGGGCATCAGTAAATAAAGTTTCAGTTCCGGTAGATTCGTATTGAAAAGGAAGAAGTTCATCCTTTCGGATATATTTTAATTTATCAGCAGAATAACGAGTTGTTTGATCGTGAACCTGACTTAGCGTGTGTCCTTCTCTTTTGGCTTCAATAACTCCAACAGGTTTTTTCCGAAGGAATGGCTCGCCACTATCAACAAAAAGAATATAATCAGCCGCACCGGATTCAGTTGGATATTCACGGACAGCAATTCCTAATCCTGCAGAAGGATTAAAATCTTTCAAATCCTGAATTAACCAGCCAGCCTGAGCAAGCTGCCGGTCAATATTTTCTCGTGCTCTTTGTTCTGGTGTAATCAATGTATGACCAATTAAAATGTAGTTCTACATTACTATTACATTTTTTTAATCAGAAAGAAATCAGCAATTCGTGTAACAGTTTACAAACAAACTGAATAAAAATAAGGAAATAAATTTTTGTATGGAAAGGAATATTTATTTTAAAGAGTTAAGTTAACAGAACAAATCAATAAAGTGCATTCAATTAAAGAAAGCTTGAATTAAAAACAGAATTAAGTAAGCAATACTCTTCTTTTAACTAAAACAAAATTCCCGTATTCTACTTATACTTTTCTATAATCTGCAGTCGGTTATTAGCTCTTGCTAATGCTGCTTGTGCTCTAGCAATGTTTATATTGCTGTTTTTTGCAGCTAATCTTTCTTCTGCTCTTTTTTTGGCTCTTAATGCCCGTTCTTCATCAATTTCAGATACCTGTTCAATTGAATCAGCTAAGACAAGCACTTTGTTATCCAGCACTTCAATCGTACCGCCAGCAGTAGCATAGTAATCAGCTTTTCCATCAAGCGTATCAATTTTTATCATACCAATATCAAAAGTGCTTATTATTGGTGCGTGGCTTTTAAGTACCTGGAATCTCCCCTTTGTTCCGGGTATAGTAATAGCTTTAATCTCTCTGCTGCGTGATGATTTTGACGGAGTAATTATTTCTAAATTAAGTTCAGACATTATACAGCCATCTTTTTAGCATTTTCAACTGCTTCTTCAATTGTACCAACATACATAAAAGCTGATTCAGGAAGATCATCATATTTTCCATCTATGATGCCTTTAAATCCACGAATTGTATCTTCGAGTTTAACATACTTACCGGCTTTACCTGTAAATGCTTCAGCTACGTGGAACGGCTGGCTAAAGAATCTTTGAATTCTTCTGGCTCTTCTTACAACGATTTTATCTTCGTCAGAAAGCTCATCCATACCAAGAATATTAATAATGTCTTGTAAATCTTTATAGTGCTGCAGAATCTCTTTACAATTTTTTGCAACATCATAATGTTCCTGCCCAATAATACCGGGTTCAAGGATTCTTGAAGTTGAATCCAAAGGATCTACTGCGGGATAAATTCCTAATTCAGAAATTTGTCTGCTTAATACAGTTGTTGCATCAAGGTGTGCAAAAGCTGCAGCAGGAGCAGGATCGGTAAGATCATCTGCAGGTACGTAAATAGCCTGAACAGAAGTAATTGATCCTTTATCAGTTGAGGTAATTCTTTCCTGAAGCGCACCCATTTCTGTTGCGAGATTAGGCTGATAACCAACTGCAGAGGGCATTCTTCCTAGAAGTGCAGATACTTCAGAACCGGCTTGAGTAAAACGGAAAATATTATCAATAAACAAAAGAACATCTCTTCCCTCTTCTTCTCTGAAATACTCAGCAATTGTTAATCCGGTTAATGCAACTCGTAATCTTGCTCCCGGCGGTTCATTCATCTGACCGAAGACCAGAGCAGTTTTAGTTAATACACCTGATTCTTTCATTTCCAGCCAAAGATCATTTCCTTCACGGGTTCTTTCACCAACTCCGGCAAATACAGAATAACCGCCGTGTTGCTTTGCAATATTATTTATCAATTCCTGAATAATAACAGTTTTACCAACACCAGCACCGCCAAACAATCCGGTTTTTCCACCACGGCTGTATGGTTCCATTAAATCAATAACCTTAACACCGGTTTCAAACATCTGAGTTTTTGTAGTGAGATTTTTAAAAGCAGGAGCAGGACGATGAATAGGATATCTTTTTTCTGATTTTATTTCACCAAGTCCATCTATTCCATCACCGATTACATTAATCAATCTGCCAAGTGTTGCCGGACCGACAGGAACAGAAATTGGTTTACCGGTATCAAACACATCCATACCTCTAACCAATCCATCAGTAGAATCCATTGCAACAGTTCTTACTCTGTCTTCGCCAAGATGCTGCTGAACTTCAACTATAAGATCTTCTTGTTTTCCTTCAGTTGTAAGTCTTGGAATTCTGATAGAATTATAAATTTTTGGAAGATGACCACCTTCAAATTCGATATCAACAACGGGTCCGATAATCTGAATAATTTTGCCTTTTATCTCGCTCATTTTTTACCTAATTATTTAAGAATTAAAATGCAAAGTTAAGTTTTACGCACTTTTTTTACAACTTTTTTGAGTATCAAAATACCTAAATAAAGCACTTATACGCATAGTATTTGCGGATTATAACCATTAACCCTAATATAATCTCAATACTATTTCAGTAATAATAGTTTTTTGGCAGCATTGAAAGAATCTGTTTTAATCCTGTAAAAATATACTCCGCTTGCAAGATCACCAGCATTAAACTCAAATGTGTATTGACCAGCAGTTGCAATATCATTATACAGCTCTTTTACTTTCCGACCGAGCACATCATAAACAGAAAGCTCAACCTTTTGAGTAAACGGTACATCAAATCTGATATTTGTAACAGGATTAAATGGATTTGGATAGTTCTGATATAAATTAAATTGAACCGGAATTGTTTCTAAACTTTCGTCAACACTCGTTACTAATGAATCCTGACCCCCTGCTTCATAATATCTGGCAGCAAATTCCTGTAAATAAAAATTTGCAACCTGATCATCTTGAATAATCAAAGTGTTTTCATCATTTACATTTTCTGCAGAAGATGACCAGTTGTGAGAGCCAGTAATAACAGCAGCATTATATCCAAATGGTTCTGCATCAACAACAGCATATTTATGATGTAATAAACCTGTTGTAAAACCTTTTAATCTTATATCAACTCCGGCAGATTGCAAATAAAAATATTGGCTGCCTGTATCAGTGTTGTTACTTAAAATAACTCTTGTTTTAGAGCCTTTATTTTTGATTGTAATTATTGTATCGGCAAGATCACGTCTTGTAAAAGAAAGTAAGGCAACATTTATAGATTTTTCTGCTCTGCCAAGTGTTCTTCCTATCTTTGCAGTAGTTCCATCGCTTGGACTAAAATACAATTGTACTTTATTACCGCCAATAACAAAATTGTGCGGAGTGTTATTTAACTTTCTGGGACCAAATCTCGAATTTGCAGCATTCGGAGTATCTGTATTGCTTCCCCACTCTTCATTAAATTCAAGTGTGTAAGCGCCTGCAAGTGCAACATCCTGAATAAGTATGAGGTTTTGTCTGTCATCATTTGTTCCCGGATCAGTTGGATTCCAGCTTCCGGTAATAACCCAGATGCTATCAGGCGCACCGCCGCGATAATCGATAACAAAAAACTTATGATGATGAATACCACTTCCATCGTTATTACCAAATCTATCGTTTATATACGGAATTCCGTTATTGATTAAAGTATTCCATGGTGCTGTAGTTCTATTATCATATTCACCGATTACACGGATTTTGACGCCACGGTTTTTAGCATTCAATAGTGCAGCCGCAATATTAGCACCAACAGTTCCGCTTAAACTGTACAGTGCAACATCAATGGATCTTTTTGCTTTATTAATCCTATCGATAAGTATATTCGGGAAATTAGCATTGCCATTTGCATTAATACCAGATGATACTGATGTGTTTACAGATTTATTAAAATAAACCTGAATTTCACCAGTGGTAGGAAGTGCTGAAGTTGTGCTTGAAACTATATCACTTGAAAAACTTGTATCTCCGTTTGCAACTGAAAAAACCTGAAGATGATAGATTGTTGCAACATCAAGTTCATCTACTGTAAGATAATGATTTGTTCTTAACACATTATCAAGTTCAACAACGCCAAGTTCATAATTAGCTGTTGTTCCGTATCTTATTCTTGAAGTGCCCGGATTTATAGTTGTCCATTCCAGAGAGATTGAACTGCTTGTAAGATCAACTTCTTCAGGATATTTATCTATGATTGGTCCATTGGAAAGAATATCTGACGGCACACGCGGCATTATCTGATATCCGCCAATAAAAGGTAAAGAAGGTTTATACTGACTAAGCACACCGATTACATCAAACTTTCCTGCAGGAGCAACAAGACCAATAATCTGTGTATCATTATCAATTCTGATTTGCACTGTATCTGAAGCGCTAGAACCGGTTAATCTGTAGTTTTTATATGCCCAATTACTTACCGAATTACCATTTAATTCAGATACTGTAACTCCGTTTACTCTTACCAGTCTTCCTTCATAATTCTCAACTCCATTTATTCCATCTCCGCTTAAAGTTGCAGGCGTTGTAATAAGTGGTTCAATTGTATTTCCTGAACTGATAATCGAATGAAGTGTCGGATTTTCAATCTGATTAAGCCCGTTAAACTGGGCAACAGTTCCGGTAACAAGAACTTCATCACCTATCTGAACAGCATTTGAAAAGCTTGAACCAAACACTGATATACCGCCTGTATTATCCTGTATATAACTTGGTCCTCCGAACTGATTACTTACAGTTACAATGCCTCTTAAAGTAACAAGGTCTCCTAATCGTAAACCAATTCCGTTGTTATCATTTACCTTTGCATCTGCAATAGGAATCGGCGCACCATAAACCAACAATGATGGAAGCGGACTTACATCTGCAAGAATTAAATTAACACCTGATTGAAATTTAATCTTATATCTGCCGGTATAATGAGGCGATGTAACATCATTTACTATAATTGTTACAGTATCACTAATAAAATTTATATTACTGAAAAATATAGTATCTCCGCTGACACTAAGATTAGAAGTAAAGTTAGAATAATCAATATCAGAAGAAGATTGCGACCAAAGAAAATCTTCCGGAATAATTATTCGTAAAGAATTGATATTGTACAGCGGATTTTTCTTATAGGTAAAGTTTAAATTTATAACTGAATCACCATTAGCGATCTGCGGTAAAAGTGTTGCAGTTCCTGATCCTTCTAATTTTGCTCTTAAAGAATTTATCCAGGCAATATTTGCAGCAGAATTACCTATCCCCATTGATGCGCTTCCGTTAATTGTCCAGTTAGCTGTATTTGTCAATTTAGAAACATCATCCTGAATAAAACTAATTGATGTTCCACTTGAAGATGTACCAGTAAAATGAACTTTTGGATTCGGGATACTGTTAGCGTTATTAGCTCCCCAGGATACACCAAACTGATGCACCTGAGATGAATTTCTTATTTGAACAGCATCAGAAGAGCCGGCAATAGAAAAAGGATTACCTGATAAATAAATAGCATTACTAGATTTAACTATCAATAAATAATCACTTGGATCAAGATCTTCTGAAAAAGTATTTTCGGAACGGGCAACAATGATTATTGTACCCTTTCTTAAATTGCTCCATAATGCATTTGAAGTAAAAGCAAGCGGCGCTTGCGGACTGCCGGTACTACTGAAGTCTCTTATATCCCAGTTTCGGAGATCAAGACTATCTTGAACAACTAATAGCTCAATCCATTCATCATTGGAACTTGAATTATAAATTTCATTAATAATAACCGGTTGTGAAAATGCACTGCTAATTAATATAAGCGCAAGAGAAAAAAAATAAATATGTTTCATTGTGTATCTGTTGATAATTTAAATCTAATAATCTGGTTTTTGCCGGCATCAAGTACATAGAGCACCTTATCAAAAAAGGCAACTCCTACAGGTTCAACAAAGAATTTTGATCCTCCAAAGGAATGCATTTCAACACCACTTGCATTAAACTTTAAAACGCTGTCTTTACCCGCATCAGCAATAAAAATATTTCCTGAAGGATCAATGCAGGAGCCGGTTGGTGCCTGAAATCTGTTTGGTTTTACAAACGCAACCGGATCTGTACTAGGGTCAAACTTACTGTAATATCTTTCTTCAATTCCCGAAGAATAAAAATAAAACCACTGTGCCTTAAAACTTGATTCTCCTGCTAATGTAGCAATAAAATCAATATTTCTTTTATTAAAAGAAGTCATCGAATTAATTCCATTCGCGGAAATCAATCCCCGGTTTAAAGGATCAATAAATGGAACTCTTCCGATAGTAAGAGTGTCTTTATCAAGCGGTACTAATATATCTCCGCCAGCATTTAGTTTTTTAGGTGCAAGCTTAAAGATGGAATTATCAGGATTTGAAATACTTGAATTATTCGGGCCAGTTCTGGCAACATAAATTGAATTGTCATAAAATACTGTAACGGCTGTATATTTTCTCTGCAGATTAAAATCAGAATCGCGTAAAGGAAGAATTCTTGTTACAGTTGCATTTTCAATCTGATGACCGGCAGCAAATAAATTTATTTTGTAAAGGGCACTGTAGGTAACATTTGCAGTATCAAATTCAGCACATACATAAAGATTAAGATGATAATCCTGAGCAATGGCAATTGGTCTTTTAATAGATAACGCACCGTGCAACTGCCCTGCAATATCAAGCATAACAATTCTGTTATTATCTGTATCACAAACATAGATAAATGGTTCTTTACCCATCAGTATTGCGCGAGGATTGTTAAATCCGCTCCAGGGTTCTCCATTTTGAATATATAAAGTATCACCGCCGATATTAATATTACCGATATATTGGTCAAACTGTGTAATATCAAATTTATCGGAACAACTGTAAAGAGTAAGAATTCCGAAAAATATAATTATGTATTTTTTCATTTTTTAAACTTCAATTTTCAAATTACTAATCAAAAAGTAATTACTGCGATTATTTTACAAACCTAATAAAATTGAAAACCTATGCGCTGATCCTAATTTTACAAAATTAGAATAAGCATAATCCAGGCTAACATTTGCAATACTAACAGGAACATTTACTCCTGCACCAAATGATAGATTTTGTTCATCAACATTAAACTTATATCCGGCTCTTAAATAAAAAGTTCTTTTCCAGTTATACTCAACACCAGCAGCAACATTTTCACTGTTATCGTTCGGATGATTAAGCTGTATTGAAGTTGTAACTGAATGCTCTTCATCTTCATAAGGTTCAATAGCAAATCCGATCCGGAAAATTGTTGGCGGAGCAAAATCCTGCCAATCAGATTTTTTTCTTTTTCCGATTAATATGATTTCACCATCAGGTGCTAAATTGCTGCCAAAGTTTGAAACACTAACAGCAAATCTTGAAGTTCCTAATCCTGTCCAGTAATAAGTACCAAGGTCTATCATAAAACCACGCATCTTTAACTTGTCAAGAGTCTCTTCAATATATCTAACAGTTCCTCCGAAACTAAATTTATCAGTCATCTTTCTTGAATAAGTAACTGCAAAAGATATATCACTAAAACCAAAATATTCTCCGGTTCCGAACGGAGCAAATTCAGTAGTTACAGGCATATCCTGCATAGTAAGAGCAATAAAAGAAACACCGAGAGCATTGGTTTCATCAAGATGATAAACAGCTCCTAAAAAATCATGATTGATATCAACTACCCATTTATTGTGCGAGAACATAATCTGATTTTCATAGAATTGTGTTAAACCGGCAGGATTCCAATACAGCGAAGAAGCATCATTAGCAACGGCTACAAAAGCATCTCCCATTGCAGTTGCTCTGCCTCCTACTCCGATTTTAAGAAACTGAACTGCTGATATGCCAGCCCGCTGCCCGCCGAGCACAGGAAAAAGCTGACTAAAACCTGTTGAAGTTAATAAAAAACTGATAACAATTATTGTAAATATTTTTTTCATTACTAAGTAATAATTCCACTTTTAAAATTTTAAGCTAACACCAAACTTTATATTTCTTCTGGTTAAATATCTTGCCGGATTATAAGGATACGCTGAAATCGGTGCCTGTAAATCAGGATATAACGGATCGTTCCAGGAAAGCGGAGTCGGATCACCATATTCATACGCCTTACCTGTTACAGGATTAATAATAGCCGAGTTCTTGGTATCAAGAAGATTATTTATTTCCAGAATTACTGAAAACTTTAATTGACCGATTGAAAAATATTTTTCAAAATTAAGATCTATCCAGAACCAATCATTACCTATTTTACTATATCTGTCATACTTGCTGGATTCATATTCCGGTCTGCCTGTTTGTGCATCATAGCCGGTAAAGATTACGGGAGTATATCTTTTCCCGGAACGGAATTGTGAACGAACACTTATATTGTAATCATCAAGTATTCCGTTACCAAAACCAAATAATGCATTGTCTTTTTCAACATAAAAATTAGCAAAGATAGAAAAGTTAATCGGACGATCCCACGACATATAAAGTTCTTTTACAGATTCATTTATATCGCCTTTTAAAACCAAAACACCTTCATCAGGAGTTGTGCTTTTGCCTGTTACAATTGAATAAGTAAAATCCGCTGAACCAGTAAACCATCTTCCGATTCGCTTCTTATATTCAATCTCAATTCCTCTTGAGCGTGCATAATCTGAATTAACATAGGTTGTAAAACTTTGTGATGATAATCTTATAGAACTGATCTTAGCTGAGCGTGTACTTACATAATCAAAAATATCTTTATAATAAGCTGTAATTGTAAGAACATCATCGTTAGTAAATTGAGTTTTAAGTCCAAGTTCATAAGCAACAGTTGTTTCGGGATCTAAATTTGGATTACCAAATTTCTGATAAGATGATTGTGCACTTACAGGGTTTAACTTTGCATAAACAAACTGTGGTTTTGGCCATTTACTAAAATGACCATAAGAGAAGAACAACGTTTGATTATCAGAAACAGGATGTGAAATTCCTAAACGAGGACTTAGTCTTGCTTTAAATCTTCTGTTCCCAAACCAACTGAATGAGTTATTTTTATAAGACTCTCTTACCTGATCCGGAATTGTAATTACATCAGGGTTATCAACCGCATCATCAACATATTTACCGGGGAACCAGAAATCTACTCTTAAACCAAAATTAAGTATCATTCCGCTGAAATTAATATTATCCTGAGCATATAATGAACCCATAGCGGGATGTACTTTATATATATCATTATTAAATCCAAGTTCACCAACCCAGGGCTGATAAATATCAATCGACTGCATTTCCTGGAAGTGAAAATCAAAACCGGTTTTAAATTTATTTTTCTCATCAAAAAAGCTTGTCAGGTCTCCTCTGATTGAAAACTCTTCAACATAATGATCATGCCAAGTTGATGGATTTCCTAAGTCCCAGAATCCGTCACCGGGAATAATTCCAAGAGTATCTCTGTTTATATTATAATACTCAATAGGAAAGTTTGGAATATCTTTTGGCTCATTGTATTGATACCATTGTTTTCCGTTTGCATCAGCCCGTAAATGAGTAAAGAAATAATTTATCTTTAATTCATAAAATGTTTTGGGATTAAGAGTATGTGTAACACTGAAAGTCTGATAAACATTATTATGTGTATATGTATTGGCGCTATCTAAAATATTCTGATAAGTGTATTGATAACCAGGACTCGGTTCAACATATTCAAGATTTGATTGTAATGACTGTGAGTTCTGATTAATATTTACAGATTGATTTATTGAATAATTAAACTTTAAAGTCGGCGAATATTTATAAGTTAGTTTACCCATCCAGAACCAGTTATTTTCCGCTCTTGGTGCAAAATCAGATCCTTTAAATATTGAAGAGTAAACTTTATTTGCTTTCTTCTTAATATAACCCTGAGCAATACCATCAGTAAGACCGCCGTAGAAATTTCCAAAAAAAGTAAAATCACCGGGCAGTTTTAATCCAAGTGCAGGTAATAAAAACGAAGTAACCGGCTCAGGTCCGTTAAGATTTGCTTCAAGTATATCAGTATTAAAAACGAAATGAGATTGTGAACTTCCCAAATGATCTGTCTTATAAGAAATTGCACCGTGATATTTATCGCTGCCTTCTCTTGTTCTAACATTCACCACACCTGAAGTAGCTTGTCCGAACTCAGCATTATATCCGCCGGTTATTATCTCAACTTCTTCAATTGAATTAGCACTTAACTGTAATCCAAAACCAGTACCTGCAAGCGGATCCTGAACAGAAACACCATCCAAAAGGAAAGCATTTTCATATGAACGTCCGCCTCTGATATGAATTTCATTATCGGATTTTATTACACCAGCCTGCATACTTACAAGGTCAGTAATGTTTTCTACTGCAGCAAGTTCTATTTCATCTTTAGAAATAGTTTTTTTGCTTTGAGTTTCTTCAACATCCATAAGAGGTTTTTCACCAACAACTACTACGTCCTGCCCAAGAGTAAGTACTGTTTCTTCAAGTTCGACATCAAGTTTTTTTGTCTGACCTGCGTTTAACTGATAGCCTGTAAATTGAACAGATTTATATCCTATTAGAGAAACTTCAACATTATATGTACCCGGATTTATTGCCTGAATACTGAACTTTCCGTTAATATCAGTAGCAGCACCATAGTAAGTACCTTTTAGAATGATATTAACTCCCGGCAGCGCTTCTCCGGTTTCTTTGTCAGTTATTTTTCCGGTAAGCACAGCAGTTTGTGCCTGCGAACTTAGTTGCGCCGAAAATAAAATTAAAAACAATGTTATAATTTTTATTGCTGACAGAGCACTAAAATTAATTGTAAGTCTTTTTTTCAGTATATAAAATTTCATAATGTTAAATTAAAATCCTGAAATAGTACTTGGAATAATAATTTTTTAATACTTCCCGGATTACCATTGAGGCGCTGTAAGGGTCCGCCGATAAAAAACAAATTCTTACTGCTGGTTTCAAACCCGATATGTCCGTTCAATACTCCGCTTGGGAAATAATACAAGGGTTTAACACCAACACCTTTTAATTTAAACGATCTGACTCTTGAAAATGAGCGGTTAGTAAGCAGGTTTGGATAATTAAGTGAATCACGCGAAGCAATACTTGTATTTGTACCGATAGATGATTTATAGTAACTAGTATCAGATTCAATTGGTAAAAATCCTTCAATTAATTGCAAATCAATATCATTTGGAAACTGCATTGAGAAAAATATTTTACCGCCTGCATCCAGATAATTCTGCACACTAGCATTTGCAAGGTCTAATGAAGGATCATTATCTGTGTACCAGATAATTCCATCAAACAATTTAATTGTTTCCAGGAACGTAGTATTCAGATAAGGCAGCTTATTAACATTCAAATCAAGTATATCAAATTTGTTAGTCAAACTTAAACTATCCATAAAATCAGAGTAAAACTGCGCAGCATCATCAAGTAAGATATAATCATCAACTATTAGAACTTTACCTTTCGGTTTTTTTACAAACCAATTTCTTGATGTATCCGGTAAAGAAATCCAGCCTGATTTTGCACCTGAAATATCTTCAGCCTGAACAAAAAATCTGTTATTAGAATCAAATACAAGTCCGGGCAATTTAACCGGAGCAGCATTATTAGGATTGCCATCAATATAAATATCCATTAATGGACTGCTGTTTGAAAAATCTTTTGTACTGACAGTTATTATTCTTACTCCGCCATTCAGTAAAACAGCATTGTTTGTATCATTAAGCGCAATTTTAATATTAGTAATGGTTTCATTTCCATCCAGGTCAAAAACATCCCAGCCAAAAGTCATAGCAGGATAAGAAACATTTGGAATGGTACTTAATACATTCCAGGATATTACCGGAGCAGAGTTTTTAATTGGTAAAACTATCTTTGCTGGTTGAGGATCTATAACTCCGATATCAATATAATCCTCACCAGCATCCCAGATTCCATTTCCATTTTTATCAATAAAAGGCTCAGGTCCGTAATTTATGTTATTCTGAAAAATCTGTGAATCATATTTTTCGTTGCCCGAGTTATCCACTGCTGAAACCAGAAAAATAAAAGTAGTATCAACTGCGCCGATTTTTAATTCAAACGAGCTGTCATTTTTTGTTGTAAAAGTCCAGTTAACACCATCGAAAGAAAAATAAAATCCGATTACCAATCCATCAGGATCATCACCTGACCAATGGAGATTAATTTTACTCGGCTGATAAGAAATGCTTGAATCAGGATCCAGAAAGACCTTTGTAACCGGTGCTTTATTTGCAATCGGATTATTTGGCATCTCTTCATAACAAGAACTTAACATTATCAATAAGGCAAGGCTTATACCTAAAATTGTTTTTAGATTATAAACCTGCCTTAAAAAATAAGTTGTCGAATAATTTAATTTTAAACTACTCTTTATTTTCAAAATAATTCCACCTGAACTGGTTTATTAAAATGATATCACATTTTTTATGATTCTTATTTCATCAAGATCATTTTTTTGACATCAGTATAATTATCTGCTTTGACACTATAAAAATAAACGCCGGAAGAAAGTATAGAAGCGTTGAAATCTATCTTATGAACACCGGCAGATTGAACATCATTTAATAGTGTTGCAACTTCCTGACCCAATACATTATAAATTTTAACCGTTACAAATGCTTCATTAGGAATAGAGTACGAAATAACGGTACTTGGATTAAATGGATTAGGATAATTCTGATTAACAACAAAGCTTCCGGGTACTAAATTGTTCTGATCATCAACATCAACTGTGTAATTAACAAAGTCATCATTTATTCTTGGTACTAATTTGTAATAGCTGTGTGAAAAATATAAATACCCGGTAAGACTTGTTAAAGTAGCTCCGCTATCAACTGAAACAAAATTTGGATTGTTACCTAAACTTGCACTCCAATCATTATGGTATTTATGATTTCCATCCTGTAATTCACATCTCATATTACCAGTACCATCATTTATAACTATTTCACCAAAATTTCTGCTGCTGCCGCTTCCCGGATCAGGTCCCGGATTGCCATCAGCATTAACATCTGTAATGGTAACATTTTCAAATTTAATTAACACAGATTCCCATTGTTCAGCAATAACAGTATTGGAAGGTAAAGTACCGATACTTCCTGTTGTTACTAAAGTTGCTACCGGAAGTGGATTATTAGAATTGTGAACAACCAGATCTGAAATATTATCAAGTCGTGTAACATCATAATCTTCTTTTACAACACCAGTAACAGTTACATAGTCACCCATCTTTAATCCGAAAACATTTTTCGTGGTATTAGCAGCGTTCAACCAGATTCCGCTCCAGGGACCTACTCCATTCTGAATTATTATTCTGTTTGCACTGCTTGGTGCTCCAAAGCCCGCACTTGTAAACCTGCCAACAGTATCAGCAGTTACAATTCCGGAAACCGTAACAGGATAATTGTAATAGCCGCTTAATCCATTACCAAACGGCGAATATTGTACTTCTTTAATTGTTATAGATCTGTTTAATACAAAATAAAAATATCTTGATGTATTTGGATTAAACGGATTGGTCATTGATGTACCATTAAGATCAGTAGCTTTAACATAAAAATCAACAAAAGCAGAATCAGCAGCAACTCCAGGTATTGTTCCTGTAAACAAAGTATCACCCGACGTAGGTGCCATACTAACTGAATCCAAAGCACCGCTGTTTACACGATAAAATATTTTGACACTCTGAATATCTGCCTGAACTCCTTTAGCAATGCAGCTAACATTTACTGACTGATTAGGACCAACTTCCACAACATTTCTTGTAACACTTGTTACTGATGGCGGTAAAACTAATGCATCACCTAAATCTTCCGGATATAGAGGAACTATCCAATAATCAACACCGATGTTAGGGTTAGATCTCATCGTAAGAATACCACGGATGTAGGAAATATATGTTCCATTAACAGGTGATTCATATCCAGGTCTTATTCCGTTAGCATTCATTTTAAAGTAAGTCGATTGTGCATAAGCCATTAGATATCTGCCGTGCTCATCATTAATCTTAAAATTGCCTGATGCACCACCTGTCCCTGTAACTCTATCAGAAGTAATAAGATTATGATTTGCATCTGCCACTAATTCAACATAAGTACCCATATATTTTCTCATTGAGTAATTACCTGTTGTACCGGTAAATAAATCTTCCATATTAATGCGTGTAGGAGCAGGTCTTTCAGGTAAAACTTCAATTTCTTCAATTGGAATCGGAACCGGACTTGTTATTAAAAATAATTCAGTTGACTGAAAATATGGTGTTACAACTCCTGTGAATTCATATACTGTTGCAGTATCAGCCAGATCAAAAAGGGTTTGTTGTGCATTAGCACTTGAACTATCAGCTTGATAAACTTGCATCCCGCCCCACTCCGGATTATCTTTATCCTGAATATAACAAGACCAGGCTTGATTAACCCAAATTACAGGTCTTCTATCACCAACACCGGGTTCATTAGAACCAACAACAGTTCTAACCATCACTACACCTCTTACTCTAACAGTATCACCAGCTAACGGTGAAGGAGGAAAATTTGGATATGTTGTAGAATCAGCCAAATAATTAATATCGTGTAAAGTTACTAAAGGATAATTTTGGCTGAATCCGGAAGTATTAAAAACCAACAACAATAATGTTATCAGTCCAAGGATTGAAACAAGGTTTTTAAATCTTTTTTGCATAGCATTCTCCGAATAAATAATTATTTAATTACTAAAAATTTTCCAGTTTTAATATTTCCATTATTTCTGTTTTTAACAGTAAATAAATATAAGCCGGATGCAATAGCCTGATCATCATCAGTAATCAGATCCCAGCTATGTTCTCCGCCGGCAAACTGCTGTTTATTATCGCTTGCATACTGTTCAAACCATCTTATATTACTGCCGTTTTGTGTCGCTGAATGTTCCATCCTTTTAACAATATCTCCCGAAAGAGTATAGATTGTAATATCACATTCAGCAGGTAAATTATAAAAATAAATTTTTCTTAAGCGTTCAGAGCCACCATCCCAGATTGCATTACCGTAATATGGATTTGGATAAACACCTACTTTTACACTATCATCTTCTGTTGCAGGAGTGCCGGGTAATATTCTTTTAAGATTGACTAATAAACTTGATTCAAGCGGTTCAAGATTATTAACAGGATCACCTTTGTCAAATGCTGTAACTGTAAATAAATACTGCCAGCCATTTAATAAGTTTGTTACTGGTAACTTGTAATAATATTTTGTTGTATCATTTGGAAATGTTACCGGCTCATCTAATTCAACTGCTGAGAATCCTGTATTAAAACCTGTTGAACCGGCACTATCAACCTGCATTAATAAAATTAATGATTTTAAGATATCCTGCTTTTCAGTAAGATCAAATCCAGCCTGTGTTCTATAAATTTTATAACCTGCAAAATCTTTTAAACCTGATATCGGATCAACAGATTTCTCAGCTCTTTTATCCCAGTAAATAGTGGTTTTATTATTTTCAGGAATCACTTTTACAATCGGAGAATTCGGAGGTGCAGGCAGAATATATCTGTGAATCTTACCATCACCATAAATATCTTCTTCCGGTTCAATAATTCCATTTCTGTTTCTATCATTACCAAAATATGCTCTTAAAGCCCAATCTGCATTATTAGTCAGGATGCTTCTTTGTTCAGGCAGATCAAGAGATGCAGGATCGTTTCCATATTTTTTTGCACAAACAATTGCAAAGACTACATTTAATGAATCACCAGGCGCAAGATTGTTAAAATATCCTCTTGTTATCATAATTGAACGATTTGAAGCTAATTTTAATAACCCAGGCGATATGCCTTTATTATACCTTGTACTTCCGCCAAAGTAACCTTGCATCTTTCTATATCTTTGAATGTCATCTTGAGGAGTAAAGAAATCTGCATCTCGACCATTATGTGTCCAGGAATTAAAGCTTGTGCCTGTTAATGTATCGCCTTCCGGAATAATAAATCTATTTTCAATAGTTGGTGTAGAACCTAAAAATATTACTCCGATATAACTATCAGTAAAACCGGGATCGCCGTCAACATCAAATTCATAAGCCATATTAAGCGAATCAATAAAACCATCTCCACCGTGCGAATAAAAAGCAGTTCCTGCAGGGCGACCGGTCAGTTTTGTATTCCTGACAACAGCATCAGTCCATAAGCCGATATATAAACTATCAAGATATTTATTAGTTACATTTTTAATTGTATAATTCATAATCACAAAAAAATCTGCAAATGGAAAATTCCAAGCATAAGTTTCCTGATGTACAGAAATACCTAATGGGACATGTTCAGGAATTATTTGTCCATTTAAATATCTTTTATTCGTATCAGCATAGTCCATTGTAAAATCCTGATGAGAAATTGCGGAAGGATTATAAAATCTTGAATCAAGCAGACTAGATCTTTCTACAATTTTATCTGTTTGTGAATTAGTATATTCGAAACCTCCGCCTCTGCTCGCACTTATTGAAGATGCATCAATAGCCGCTGTTGAAACAAATGGGCCGGATTTTATATTACTGTTTATACTATCCTTTTTAAAACCACCAACCCATAAACCGCCGGCAAAAAGATGTTCAATTCCGCTGCCGAGCGGATATTCACAAGAAGGCACGTTTGGCCATCCAACCCAACCGCTGCCGTGCATACCAAAATTTGTTACGGATAATCCTATGTTTCCTGAATTTGTAAATCTGGAATCATCATACAATGTTTTTGATAGAGTTTGAAGAGTTTGCTGAGCGGTTATTAATGGAGTGCAGAACAAAACAAAATAAAATACTTTATAAATAAATTTCATTAACAAGATTACTTCGATTTTTATTTATTATTAAATACTAAGGGTTTAAAAATAACACCTTGAAGCCTAATAAAAAATTGAAAGTAATAAGAATTTGTCGGAAGAATTAGTAATTTTTTTTTAAAACTATAGAAAAGCGTGGAATCTATAATAAATGATATAATTCCTTCAATTAAGATGAATTTAATATTAAAAGATTCTGAAACAATCCATCTTTAACAGATAGAATAAATTACAAGTCTGATTTTTAAGAAGTTCTGATAATTACAAACTGCCGTCAAAATTTTCCAATATTTCTTTAACATTCTTAAGAAACAGCCCGCCTAACATACCATCAATTAATCTGTGATCGTGAGATAATGTTAAAGCCATAATATGTCTGGCTGCAAAGGTATCTGTACCATCTACTTCAATAATAACAGGTTTTTTCTGAACTGCACCAACACCAAGTATTGCAACTTCAGGCTGATTTATAATTGGTGTTCCGAAAATAGTTCCGAAAACTCCGTAGTTTGTAATTGTAAATGTTCCGTTTGAAATATCATCAGGAGTTAATTTTTTTGTCCGTGATCTGTTAGCTAAATCCGAAATTGCTCTTGCAAGTCCGATTATATTTCTATCGCCGGCACCTTTTATATTTGGCACTATTAATCCCGTTGGTTCTATTGCAACTGCTATTCCGAGATTAATAAATTTCTTTTGTAAAATTACATTTCCATCGATAGTAGAATTTACTAACGGATATTTTTTTAACGACTTAACAACAGCATCTGCAATAAAAGCCATATAAGTCAGTTTAGCATTTTCTTTTTTCATTATTTCATCTTTTTTAGTATTGATGAAATTATGAATTCTTGTCATATCAACTTCAATCAATCCGGTTACATGAACAGATGTATCCCTGCTTAAAACCATATGATCCATTATCCGCTGACGTATGTTATCCATCGGAATTCTTTCAACATCTGCATCGCTGTAAACAACCGGTGATAACGATGGAATGAATTCCGGTGCAGGTGAAGCAGCTTTAATTTCTTTTTTAACCTGAACCTGCGATTTCATATCTTTTCGTTTTTCTAAATATGCAAGAACATCTTTTTTAGTAACTCTTCCCTCCAAGCCGGTACCATCAATTGATCTTAGTTCATCCAAGCTTATGTTTTCTTTTTGGGCAATACTTAATACGAGAGGTGAATAAAATTCTGAACCACTTCCCTTTTGTTCAGAAGATTTTTTAACTGTTTCCGAAACACTGCTCTGCAAATTGACAGGTTCATCAATAACACTTTTTTCTTTGCTAACTTCCTGCTGCACTTTTGGAGCAATCTTAACATCAGCACCCACAGCCAATTTAGCCACAATAGTTCCGACTCCAACAGTCTCCTGTTCACCTACTAAAATTTCAGCTAATGTTCCATTTTCCGGAGATGGTATTTCTGTATCAACTTTATCAGTACTTATTTCAAAAATAGTTTCATCTTTCTTTACAGCATCACCAACCTTTTTATGCCACTTTATTATTGTTCCTTCAACAATAGATTCACCCATTTTAGGCATTGCTATTTCGATCAGATTACCTTTAGAAGATGATGGAATTTCTTTAGGGATATCTTCAGTTTTTTTAACGGGTTCGGGAGGTGACTGAGTTACAGTTTGAGATTTAACTTCCGGTGCAGGAATTTCTTTATCAGGTTCGTCGGAAGTTTTAATCCTTGCAACAACACTTCCTACTTCAACAGTATCTCCTTCTTTAACCAGGATTTCTGACAGGATACCGGATTCAGCAGCAGGAATTTCAGTATCAACTTTATCGGTACTTATTTCAAAAATAATCTCATCACGTTTAACAGTATCGCCTACTTTTTTATGCCATTTGATTATTGTTCCTTCGTTAACACTCTCACCCATTTTGGGCATTATTATGTCCATATAATTCCTCTTTTAAGATTTTATTTTCTGAGTATATAGTATCAAAGATTTAAAATTTATTTTAATACTTTAATAAGCTTTTTATTCCATTAAAAATTTCTTCACGATTCGGAAGAACTTCATTCTCAAGTACAGGCGAATAAGGGATATGTGAATCTTTTGCACCAATACGTTTTACAGGAGCATCCAAGAACTGAAAACAATTATCAGCAATTTTTGCTGCAATTTCGGCTCCGAATCCTGCAAATAAAGTATCTTCGTGAATGATAATAACCTTATTAGTTTTCTTTACGGAGTTATAAATTGTTTCTTCATCCAACGGAACAATTGTTCTCAAATCTATTACTTCAACTGAGTAATTTTCATCTTCCAGTTTTTTTGCTGCCAGCATTGAATCCCACAAAGATACGCCCCATGATACAACTGTAACATCTGTTCCTTCTTTTACAATTCTGGCTTTACCAAATGGTAATAAATAATTTTCATCCGGTTCGGAAGCAATAGCATAACTTTGTCTGTATAAACCCTTATGCTCACAAAACAATACCGGATCTTTTAACCTGCATGCAGTTTTCAATAATCCTTTCGCATCAGCGGCATTACTTGGAAATGCAATAAAAATTCCGGGAATGTGAGCAAAGAATGCTTCAATACTTTGTGAGTGACACAATCCACCATGAATGTATCCTCCAACAGCAACACGAGTAACTACCGGTGCCGACCATGCATTATTTGATCTGTATCTGATTGGTGCTAATTCATTTCGCATTTGCATAAATGCAGGCCAGATGTAATCCCCGAATTGAATTTCCACTACTGGCTTCAGTCCTGTTAAAGCCATTCCAACCGCAACACCCATTATACTTGCTTCTGCCAGCGGCGAATTAAATACTCTTTTTTTGGTAAATCGTTTTGATAACCCTTTTGTAGCAGTAAATACACCGCCTTTATCATCTTCAATATCTTCTCCAAATATGAACATATCCGGATTCCGGTCCATCTCTTCGTGCAAAGCATGATTTATTGCATCAACCATTACAATTTTATCACCTGCCGGAGTAGAAGATTCATAATTTAATGTATCTTTAAATCCGCTTTCATCAAATACAAAAGTGGTTGCATCCGAAGGTTTTGGATCAGCAGCTTTTATTGCTCTGTCAGCAGCTTCATTTATTTCTTCGGTAATGTTCTTTTTTAACTCATCATATTCATCCTGAGTAAGAAAATTCTTTGAGATTAATAATTTTGCAAACTTTTCAATCGGACAGCGTTTTAAATCTTCTTCGAGTTCTTTCTTATCACGATATTTTCTATGATCATCTGAAGATGAATGAGAATCTAATCTAACAACATCAGCCTCAATCAAAGCAGGACCTTTACCTGATTTTATATAATCAATTGCTTCCTGGATTTTTTCAAAAGAAGTAATAAAATCTGTTCCATCAATTCTCGCTCTGTAAAGAGTATGATATCCAGCCATCATCTCAGCAATAGAATTATCTTTTCCTCCGCTTTGATCAGTAACTTTAACTGAAATTGCATATTTATTATTCTGAATCACAAAAAGGACCGGCAGCTTTTCTCTGCTTGCCCAATTAACTGCTTCGTGAAATTCTCCCTGTGAGGTAGTTCCTTCTCCGCTGCTTACATAAGAAATATTTTTTTCTCCGCGTTTTACAATAGCCAGGGCAGCACCAACAGCCTGTAAAAATTGTGTCCCTGTGGGAGAAGATTGTGAAGGTATATTTAAACTTCTTGCACCCCAATGTGTTGGCATTTGTCTTCCACCGCTGGAAGGATCATCAATCTTTGCAAAACTTCCCAGAAAAACCTGTTCAATAGAAATTCCTGCAGTAATAATGGTCGCCATATCTCTGTAATACGGAAACAGCCAGTCTTTTTTTGGATCCAGAGATAAACCAATTGCCAATTGGATTGCTTCGTGCCCTGAACTGGAAATATGAAAAAATGTTTTTCCCTGTCGTAATAAATTCATTGCTTTATTATTAACATTGCGGGCTTTTAACATTGTTGTTAAAACATAAAGTAACTTTTCTTTATCAAAATCTTTTTTGCCGATTTTAATTAAATCATTTTTACCATTTGTTGGTTTTACCGAAGATTTATCCTTCGATTTAGCCTGTGTTGAAGAAATATTTTTTGACATCATATCCTTTTTGTTTTAAGATATAAAAAATAATATTCAATTTTGTTAAATATGAATTGCCTCACCATAAGCATTAGCTGCTGCCTCCATTACTGATTCCGAAAGTGTCGGATGAGCATGAATAGTGTTAATTATAGAATGCCCGGTAGCTTCCATTGCACGAGCCAGAGCAACTTCAGCAATAAGTTCTGTTGCTTCACTTCCAATAATGTGACCGCCAAGCAGTTCACCATACTTTGCATCAAAAATCAGTTTTACAAAGCCTTCTCTTTCACCTACCGCAAAAGCTTTTCCGCTTGCCATAAACGGAAATTTACCAATCTTCAACTCATAACCAAGTTCTTTAGCTTTTGATTCAGTTAATCCTACACTGGCAACCTGCGGCTGACAGTAAGTACATCCGGGTATATTATCATAATCTACTTCCGGTTTATTAATTCCTTTTATTTTCTCTACACAATGTATCCCTTCAGCCGAAGCTACGTGAGCTAACCACGGCGGACCTATCACATCACCGATTGCAAAAATATTTGGAATATTTGTACGGTAATTTTTCTTATCCACTTTAATATGATTTTTATATAATTCAATTCCCAATTCTTCTAATCCGAACCCTTCAACATTTCCTGTTACACCAATTGCACTTAAAACTTTATCGGCAGATAATTCCTTTTTTTGTCCATTCTGATTTATTGTTACATTTACTTTTTGACCTTTAACTTCAGCTTTTTCAACCACCGTCTTGGTATAGATTTCAATACCTCTTTTCTTAAAGTTTTTCTCAAGTGTTTGTGATACTTCCTTATCTTCGATTGGCAGGATGTTATCAAGCATTTCAATTACAGTTACCTTTGTACCGAGGACGGAATAGAAATATGCAAACTCAATTCCAATTGCACCTGCACCAACAATAATAAGTTCTTTTGGCTGCTCAGCAAGATTCATTGCTTCAGTACTTGTAATAATATTTTTTCTGTCAATTGGAATATTTGGAAGTGTTTTAGGGCGGGCACCGGTTGCAATAATAATATTGTCAGCAGTGATCGAATTGGATTCTTTACCATCTTTATCCAGAATCACTATCTGATTTTTATTAATTAGTTTACCAAAACCACGAATTCTTTCTATCTTGTTCTTTTTGATTAGTAACTCAACATTTTTTGTTATTCTATCAGAGATATCCCGGCTTCTTTTAATGATCTCATTAAACTTAAATGAAAGATCCTGAGTATATAAACCAAAATCCTTACCATGATTTTTTATAGTGTCATATATTTCCGCATTTCTTATAAGAGATTTTGTTGGTATGCAACCCCAATTTAAACATATTCCGCCCAAATTATCTTTATCAATTACTACTGTTTTGAATCCTAATTGTGCGGCCCTGATTGCAGCAACATATCCGCCAGGACCACCACCCAGAATAGCTATTTGATAATTATCAGACATAAAAATTTTTAACCTTGATTAGTTGATTTTTGTTATCCAAATATAGGCAGTACTGATAGAAAATAAAATCTGCTTAAATGAATTTGTGACCTATCAGTCAGTAATTAAAAAACTGAAATATATTACCGAATCCTTTCGAAGTTCAAATAATTACGTGGATCGGAGAATTAATGATTTGATAATAATATTTGTAAGACTTAGTTCATAGATTCAAAATATCGAATATAGTTTTGGCAAACTATATTTATTCAACTCTTAAGTCAATAATAAAGGAAATAAAAAACCATAAACAAATTTATATCCGCTTAAAGAAATATTTGGTTAAGCTAACTTCTTTTTATTTGTGTATTAAGATTAAAGCCAATGTCAACTCAAGAATTATTAATAATTTTTATAGACCGGCTTACAAAATCAAAATGAAAATTTCTTACTGAATAACAAAATCATCAAAACTAAGCGCAGAAAAAATCGGCATCTATACATTTACGATTAAAGTCTAGACGGAAATTCCAGAAAAACCTTGATTTAAGCTAAAATCCCTATATTTAATAATAGCAATTATTGTTTCTCAAAAATGGTGGAGATTGTGTTTAGTTCTTAATATTGGTAAAAACAAATATGTCAATACTTTATAATTGTTAAAAATAATGCTTGTTATTTCAAACTATCAATGGCATAAAGCTTGAATAATTTATACATCTTATATCTAATAACCACTAAGGTATGAATATGAAAAAAATATTCTCAATTCTTTTGATTCCAATTATTTTTATGTTTATTGGATGTTCAGAAGATAAAGAAGAACAACCAATAGATGTTACTTATAAATCAGTTGCTTCTTGTGAAGGATGCCATACAAATTATGAACATCTGAAAGCTGTTTACACACCTGATCCCCCATCTTCTGGCGGCGGTGGCTGCGGCGGTGAAACACCACACATTGAACCTTATGACAGAGTATTTATGGGCGGTGCTGGATATGCAGATTTTAAAAGCGATCCGCATGGAAAAATCCCTTGTACAGCCTGCCATAATGGTGTAGATAATACAGCAGATAAAAATCTTGCTCATTCAGGAGATTTTATTGTTAAACCTTCTTTAGATGCAATTAAAAAATGCGGCAGTTGTCATGCAGATATCGCAAGCAAATCTGTGAATAATATTCATCAGGGCTGGGGACAAAAAAGTATGGTTTGCCAAAGAGCGGGCTTGGGAAATGTACCCGGCGGATTCGATTTATTAACTCAAACAATGAAAGACGGATATACTGAAAATTGCGGTAAATGTCATGCAACTTGTGGAGACTGCCACGTAAACAGACCAAAAGCTGGCGGAGGCGGATTATATGCTTCGCATAGCTTCTTTAAAAAACCAAATATGGTTGATCATTGTACAACCTGTCATACCAGCCGTGGTGGTCACGCTTTCTTTGGTATTGGTCCCGGTACTGTACCCGATGTCCATTTAACAAAAGCTGGATTTAATTGTATGAGTTGCCATACAAAACATGAAATCCACGGAGACGGTGTAATGTATGATGTGAGATATAAATATCCTGAATTACCAAAATGTACTAAATGCCACTCAGGCGTAAATAATTCGAATGCTTTTCATAGTAAACATATATCTACATTCAGCTGTTATACCTGTCATTCACAGGATTATAATAATTGCGGCAGTTGCCACGTTGGAAGTCTTGAAGGTGCAAGAGTTCACGCATATCAGGGTTATAAAATTGGTATGAATCCAATTCCGCAAACCAAGCCACAATATAAATTTTCTTTGTTAAGAAGATCTTTAATGGCACCTGATAGCTGGCAGAATTATGGTATTGCATTATTATCGAACTTTAGTGTTGCTCCAACATATAAATATACAACACCGCATAACATTAAAAGGATAACAACAAGAACAGGTTATAAAGATACAAACGGAAACTGGGAGACATATTCAACCTGTTATGAAGGATGCCATATTATTAAACAAAATGATGGATCATTTAAAAACAAAGAACTCTATCTTTTTGATTCTGATAATATTGAAACCTGGGAAAAAAATTCCAACGGAAATATAATAGTAGATGGAAAGCTACCAGCAAGCTGGCAAGTTAACTAAGGAATAAAAACTAAATAAAGAAATAAAAAATCATTAATCAGGAGATCTAAAAATGAAAGAAAGAAAGCTCTATTTTTTATTATACTTTTTTATAGCTATAACAATTGCATTCATTAATGTTGGATGCAGTGATGATAAAGAAGACCCAATTACACCCCCACAAACTGTAAGTGAGAGTGAAGAATTAATAAAATATCTTGAAGGAACTGACGGCGGATATATTAATAACGCAGCACCTGCAGTTATTGCTGCTTCTGTAGTATATCCGGATGTTTTATCAGGTGCCAATATTGCTATAATTGACGTAAGAGGTGCTGCCGATTACGCTGCTGGTCATATACAGGGCGCTGTAAAC
Organism: Bacteroidota bacterium; assembly: GCA_022708025.1. Classification (GTDB taxonomy): domain Bacteria; phylum Bacteroidota; class Ignavibacteria; order Ignavibacteriales; family Ignavibacteriaceae; genus IGN3. The sequence goes on from JAKIZM010000017.1 coordinate 46,905, forward strand.
GTTGAAATTAAAGATGTTGTTACATATTATAAAAACAATAATCTATCAACAAAATCAAAAGTTATTGTCACTTGTTATACAGGACAATCAGCAGGTTTAGCAGTAGCTGCATTAAGATTATCAGGTTACACCAATGTTTATAGCTTAAAATGGGGAATGTGCAGTTGGGCATATCCAACAAGCTGGAATAGTGCAAAACTCTATGGACAAACAACACCAATTACTTTACAAACAACTGCTAATCAAAAAAATGCTGCCGGAAATCTTCCAACATTAACTACCGGTAAAAACACAGGCGCAGAAATATTTGAAAGCAGATTAACTACTGTTTTGAACGAAGGTTTCACAGCTATAGGAATAACAAGAGAAACTGTTTTTGCAAATCTTAGCAATTATTATATTGTTAATTATTGGCCAGTTTCAGAATATGATCAGGGACATATCGAAGGTGCAATTCAATATACACCAAAATCTGATCTTAAATTAGCAACATTTTTAAAAACTCTTCCAACAAATAAAACAATTGTTGTTTATTGTTATACTGGTCAAACTTCAGCACAAGTTGCTGCTTATTTAAGAATACTCGGTTATGATGCAAAGTCACTGCAATTTGGTGCTAACAGATTATTTTATGATACTATGCCGGGCTCCAAATGGGATGAAGCAACAGAATTTATGAATTATCCTGTTGTTCAATAATTACAATTTTAAACTAAAAAGCCTGAACATTTTGTTCAGGCTTTTTAGTTTTAAAGAACCAAAGTTTTATAAATACCTGATTATTCTGTTGGTTTGCCCTGCGAAATATTTTTGCTTCTTTCAATTGATTGCAAAGCAAGATATCTATCACCAAACTTTTTAAGATTATCCGTTTCAACATCATATTGATCATAATGTCTTTCTTCATCTGCGACCAGACTTTCAAATAATTGTTTGGTCATTGAATCAGCATTTGCAGAAGCTTCATTTGCCCAAAGATTATATTCACGGGCACTTTCCTGCTCCATATTTGCAGCCTTTGCAAGCATCTTCTCAGGATCTTTAATCTGTTCTACTTTACCGCCAACCTTCATCTCAACCTCACCCTTCAAGAATAAAATTCTTTCAGCAAGTTTTTCAACGTGTACCATTTCTTCAATCGCAGTTTTTTTGAATAAACCTGCAAGCAAATCATATCCCTGATCATCCAATAAAAAGTGAAAATACATATATTGATGAACAGCGTAAAGCTCGTCAGCTACTGCTTTGTTTAATAGTTCAATACTTTTTTCGTACATATTTTTTCTCTCCTTTGTTTTTTAATTAACCATCAGAAATTTAATAAATTATTTTCTGATTTCTAATTCAATATTATATACGGATATTTTAGTAAATATTGATTCTCTATCCAGCCAGATTGTCCAGCAGCATAAAATTCTTTACAGCTTTTGAATTTACTTTTTCAAAATTCTTTGGCTCATATTCACATATTTCAACCAAAGGACAAATTGAACATAATGGTTTTTGTGCCTTGCAGATTTCTCTTCCAAGCCTGATTAAATTAGTATGAAATGAATGTGCGGTTCCTTCCGGTAATTTATTCAACAGTGCATAAAAAGTTTTTTCCGGATTATTCGTTTTGACTAATCCAATCCGGTTCAATGTACGATGAACATGTGTATCAACCGGACAAATATTTCTGTTAAGTGAAAAAAGTAGTACACAACTTGCTGTTTTTACTCCAACTCCGTTAAACGAAGTTAACTCATTCAGAATATCTTTATCCGAATGCTTCTTTATATAATTTAATGATACTTTTTTATGATTTTTTTTCAATGAATTTAAAAGTTGATATATCGCTTTGGATTTTTGCTTGCCAAGCCCCGCTATTTTAATATATTTTTCAATCTGAACAGGTTTTAAATCAGATAACTCGTCCCAGCTTTTGAAATTATCTCTCAGATTTCTATAAGCTTTATATGAATTGTTATCATTTGTGTTTTGTGATAAGATCGTACCTATGATTGTGTCTAAAGGCTCCGGACTTCTTTTTGATTTCGGAGGCACTCCAAAATGTTCTATTAACAGATCGTTTATTTTTTTTATTTTCTTTTTCATATTAACTGATGTTACAAAGATTTTTTATTAATGCTATTTTAGTATAAATATTTTGGAGTTTTAATGTCAACACTTATGGTAAGCATTTCCGGTATCAGGGGAATTGTTGGTGACGGACTCGATCCTGAAGTTATTGTTAAATACACAAATGCATATTCAAAATTTATTGGCAGCGGCAAAGTCATTGTCGGAAGAGATGCGCGGATTACAGGTGAAATGGTAAATCAGATTGTAACCGGAACACTGCTTGCAAATGGTTTAGATGTAATTGATATAGGAATTTGTCCTACTCCAACTGTTCAGTTTACTGTTAAATCATTAAATGCTGACGGCGGAATTGCAATTTCTGCCAGCCATAATCCAAATGAATGGAATGCATTGAAACTGCTGAATAGCACCGGACAGTTTATGTCCCCAGATCAACATGAGAAAATGAAAACATATCTGAGCGATAATCCATCTTATAAAAGCTGGGATAAGATTGGTAAAAGAACAGTGTTATCTGATGCAATTAAAAATCATGTAGATGCAATTCTTAATCTTCCGATTATAAATGTTGATGAAATCAGACGGAAAAAATTTAAAGTAGTTGCTGATTGCGTAAATGGTGCCGGAGCATATTGCATTCCGGATTTACTAAAATCTTTTGGATGTGAAGTAATCGAACTCAATTGCGAAAAGACAGGTATCTTTCCACGTCTGCCTGAACCATTACCTGAAAATTTAACTGAAACAATGAAAGCAGTAAGAACACATAAAGCAGATTTTGCAGTTGTTGTTGATCCTGACGTTGACAGACTTGTTTTGATTACAGATAAAGGGGAACCTTTTATTGAAGAAAATACTGTAACAATTGCAATTGATTTTGTGTTGAGTAAAACAAATGGTAATGTGGCAGTTAATCTTTCCACCAGCAGATCTGTTGATGATATTGCAAAAAAATATAATTCATTTTGTTATCGCTCGCCTGTCGGTGAAGCAAATGTTGTAAAAAAAATGAAGGAAGTAAATGCTGTAATCGGAGGTGAAGGAAGCGGCGGAGTAATTTATCCGGCATTACATTATGGAAGAGATGCTTTAGTCGGTATTGCATTAGTACTGCAATATCTAACTGATTCAAATCTTAAATTATCAGAAATAAAGGATAGACTTCCGCAATATTATATCTCAAAAAAGAAAATAGATTTGAATAAAATTTCACCTGATTCAGTATTAAATAATTTAATTAAAAAATATTCATCGTATAAAATAAATACCGAAGATGGTCTGCGAATTGACTTTGATGATCACTGGGTTCATTTCAGAAAATCGAATACAGAACCAATTATAAGAATAATAACTGAGTCCGGTTCACAGTCTTTTTCTGAGGAGTTATCCGAAAAATATTTTGATGAGATAAAAAGCTTAATGAAGCTTTGATCTTTTCTGAATATAGCTGAATAATGCTTTATCAAACGGTGTTGAAGTATCGATCAGATTATAATCAAAATTCGAATTCAGACATTCCCGTTTAATTCTCTTAATAAATTCATTCATTGCTTCCTGATAAGCTTTCTTAATATGAAATGGTTGAGTTATCAGTTCTTCATTGGTTTCCAGATCTTTAAATATAGCATCTTTACTAAAACCAAAAGTTCTTTCCATCGGATCTAATATCTGAAAAATAATTACTTCATTTTTTTGATGAGAAAAATGTTTAAGTGCTTTAATAACGCTGTCTATATCATCAAAAAAATCCGATATAATAATTATCAGTCCGCGTCTCTTTATTTTTTCTGCTATCTGAGTTAAAGCTGCCGCAGTATTAGTGCTTGTTGAAGGACTAAGCACAGCAAGTTCCTTCAGGATCAGATGCAAATAACTGTATGATGATTTTGCCGGAAGAAACGTATTAAGTTTATCTGAATAAATTGCCAGACTTACCGCATCCTGTTGTGTTATCATCAGATAAGTTAAAGCAGCAGCAAGTGTTGCAGCATAATCAAGTTTTGATATTTTTTTATCGGAAGCATAACTCATTGATTTGCTGTTATCAAGAATCAAATGACATTTTAGATTAGTTTCTTCTTCGTATTGCTTAATAAAATATCTGTCGGTTTTGCCAAATACACGCCAATCAACATTTCTAAGATTATCACCTTGCATATATGGGCGGTGCTGCGAAAATTCAACACTAAAACCATGATACGGACTTTTATGCAGCCCTACCATAAATCCTTCAACAACCATTCTTGCTCGCAGGTCTAGATTTTTAATCTTGGAAATTATCTGAGGATTTAAAAATTCCAGATATTCAGTTGATGATTTAATCAATTTTTTGCTGACTGTTTTTTATTAATAATATCGCTTGGATCCAATCCCATTATATCAAGAGATTGCTGAACAATATTTGCATATTTATGATCAGGATATTTTTCTAAAAAAAGATTATACATCCTTGTAGCCTTATCAAAATTCCTAAGCTCATTATCATAAATAAAACCACTTTGAAATAATGACAGAGGCGCTTCATCGCTTTCCGGATATTTTTCATAGACAGAATAATATATTTCTGCAGCTTTGTTAGATGATTCATTATAACTTACTCCATCTATAAGATGCTGTTCATACAATGCTGCTATCTGCATTATTGATTTTGGAGCTATCTTGCTATCGGGATATTCTGTAATTAAACTCTCAAATCCTTTGATTGCTTCAGTGTATTTCTTTTCTTTTAATAAATTATCAGCTTTATTAAAATATTCCTGATCACTTGTTTTGGAACAAGCAGTAATTAAAACAATAGCCAGTAAAGAAAAAGATAATATCTTCATTAAAATCCTTTAATAAAATTTAACTCAGGCAAAGTTATCAAATGCTGATTGAACAAACAATTCAGGATTATGTAAATAAAAAAGCCCCGCTTACATAACGGGGCTTTTTATCAAACAAAATATAAGAGAATTATTTTGTCAATAACATCTTCTTTACAGATATAAAGCTGCTCCCATCAACTCCTCTGGCTTCCAGTTTATACATATAAACTCCGGAGCTAAGTTGTGAAGCATTAAACACAGCAGTATGCTTTCCTGCTTCAAGATTCTCATTTACCAGTGTGGTTATTTCCTGACCAAGAATATCAAATATTTTTAAGGTTACTTTTGAATCAACTTTGAGCTGGTAGTTTATATTTGTAGTTGGGTTGAACGGATTCGGGTAGTTTTGTTCCAATGCAAATACTGCAGGAGCAATTACTTCTGCTTCTATCACATCTGAATAACTGAATGTGCCGTTTAGATCAACTTGTTTTAATCTGTAACTATAGGTACCAACTTTCAAGCCCTTATCAATATATGAATAAGCGTGAGCTTCAGTTGTTGTGCCAAAACCCTTAACAAATGTTATTGGCACAAATCCTTTACCATCATCTCTCTGAATTTCAAATCCCTGATTGTTTGTTTCAGTTGCAGTTATCCAGCTTAATTCAACTTCGTTAACAGATCCTTTAGCTGTAAATGAAGTCAATTCTACCGGAACAAAGTCCCAGGCATAAACATATACGTTATCAACTACCCAAAACCAGTGCCAACCTGGTTGAACTGATCTGAATCTTAGCTTAAAAGCTTTATTTGCAACATACGATGATAAATTAACTACTTCGTGAGTGTTTCTTTTATCTACACCCAAAACCTGCCAGACAACTGTCCAGGTTGTTCCGCCATCTGTACTAACTTCAACATAACCTTCATCAGTGGCATTTAACATCATGAAATCATTATCAAATTCCAATGAAACACTTTCATAGTATGATGCATCCAATGTACTGATAATTGTTGCAGAAGATAACAGACTGGAACCTGATCCACACTCATCAACATCTGCAGCTAAAACTCCTCCTGATGATGTAGCCGGTAATGTATAAAGATTTGGATATGGAGGAAAATAAATTAACCAAACACACGTTCCGCCATTATTTGTAATATCCCATAAACCTAAACCATTTTCAAATTCGTCCCAGAAGAGTGTTACTATGTTTGGATCCATCTGAGTTTTAAATTTCCAGGTTACCCCTGGCGTTGTTCCGTTTGCATTAATTTCATTAACTCTCCAATAATATTCAGTGCTATAGTTCAGTGGTGTAGGAGCATTTACTGAGCTAACGAGTGAACCTGAATGTATAAGCTGCAAATTACCTTGTGTACCAAACCAGACTTCATTAGAAGTAGCACCGCTTGGATTAGTCCAGCTAAGAACTAAATTAGTACTTGTGACATTCTTTGCACCATCTTCAGGATTCGGATTAGTTGCTTTACCGGGACCTGGAGCAATTTGTCCTATACACAAATCATCCCAGTGGATCCAATTTATATTATATGAATATCCTTCATACCATATCTGAATCTGTGCATTATCAGAACCTGTAGCTGGTGTAGTAAAATTACCTGTAATTGTAGTTGCACTAATACTGGATGTTGGATCTACCAGTTGATATAATATTTGTTCAGTTACGCCGCCATCATAAGTTATACTTACTGTTATTGTTCCACTTGGATTTGTGTAATAACTTAAATAAAATTTAAATGAAAAGGATGATGCAGTATTATTTAATAAATTTAGTGGTGCTGATCTTATCAAGGATTTTCCGGTAAATGAGGGATTATAATACATTCGTAATTCGGGGGGTGTTCCTCCTGTTAATGAAGAATTATTTGCTGACCAGTTTGTCATTCCCATCGGTCCTACGATAGTCCAGTCGCTCAGATCATTAAATGGTTCACAATATTCTATGTAATTAGGATCTTGTACAGTTCTGAAGGACCAGGTTGCTGAATTTTCACAAGTATCAATTTTATTAATAACTTTCCATTGATAGTTAGTAAAATAATTTAATGTACCGGGTACTGCCCATTGAGTTATTGGTGCACCTGAATAAACAGAAGTCATATTACCGGCAGGCCCAAACATAACTTCCACTGACGTTGGTGGTACAGTTCCGTTTCCACCATTTGACCAACTTAAAGTAACTCCTGTAATAGGAACATCTACTGCACCGCTTGCCGGATTAGGATTTACAGGCGTTTGCACAGGACAAGGTGGCCCGTACATAGTGTTTGTATGAAACGGAGCGACCTGTTCCATTCCCCAATCAACAATTAAAGTTGTCATACCTGTAGCGGGATTCATTGTTCTTAACTGACCGGTGGTAGTAGTATTATTGAAAGCGCTTAAATAAATTGTACTTGTTTCATAATCATAGCTCATACCTTGTCCGTAATTAGCATCAAAACCTAAAGGACCTAATACAGTTGCTGCTCCAGTAGATACATTAATTGTATAAGCATTGTCTCCACCAACGTCATAAGCATAACAAACACCATCAGCATCAAAACATAGATCAATCATCATATTACTTGCACTAAGGGGACCTATTAATGTTGCAGTTAATGTAGATAGATCAAATACGTAGAAATTATTACTGGTTATAATATAATAATTTCCATCAGCCGGATTATACGAAATACCATTTGGACCATCAGCATCAAGCCCGGTAATATTACCTACTAAGGTCATTGAACCTGTGGTCGGATCGAACTGGTATAATTGATCAGGCGGACCAATTACAGTTACATAATACTCTCCGGTTGGTGTTTTAACCATTGAAGATGCAAAACCCGGATCTGTCCATCCTGCTAAATTTGTAAAAGGGGTACCAGCAGGAAGTGGAAAAGAAATAGTTTGCGAAGCCTGGCTTGCAAAACCAAAGGCTTCAGTAGCATCTATTGGCAGAAAATTAATTACCCGGTGAGTGTCCATCGGTTTTGCATGAGGAATACGCCCAGTTGAATTATGGATTTCCTGAGCAAATGAGACTGAAAAAGCAAAGGCGAGCAAAAGAACCATTAAAAGCTGAAAAGTCTTTTTCATAATTAAGATCTCCTTTATTTATTTAAGATAAGTTAATTAAGAACCGAACTAACATTCAGCAGATTAGTAACAGCTTAGGATTTGTTAGTTAATTGTTTTTTTATGCCCTCACATTATTTAAAACAATAAATCAGAATTTTAATGCAGCAACAAGATTACTTTGTAATGAAGTTATTTAAACTCTGAAATATTTAGATTTACTTGATTTGACAATTAAATATTAATCAAAATATTTATTTGAGTCAAGTATTATCTAACTAAATAATTTTTTTTCACAAAATTTTAAAAACATAACTGATTTTTATGAAGCTTCTCGTTATAAACTTTATTTTAATTTTAGTTGTTTTTAGCAATAAAAAAGCCAGCCCTTAATTCAGAGCCGGCTTTTATTAAAGATACTATCTTTCCAATATTACTTGGTTAATATCATCTTCTTTGTGGAACTGAATTTCTGTCCATCGATACCATCGGCATCTAAA